>NZ_CP079724.1:1345000-1645000 GCF_019334565.1 Streptococcus oralis
ATTTATAGTAGGACTTGTCAAGCAAAAACTCGAAACTAGACTTCTATACCATCCAAAATCAAGAGGAAAAGTTAGTCTAACGACTCTGTGATTGCTGGCTCGTTTGGCTTTGATTTCCCTGTTCTTCTTGTTTTTTCTTTTCTTCTTCCTGTTTTTTCTTCTCAGCTTCCTTGGCCTCTTGTTTGGCTTTTTCCTCAGCCTCTTCTATCAATTTATCCGCTATAGTATAGCTGTATACTCCAGCTTCCATATCGACTACACTCGGTTCTGACAATTGTGGCTTGATTTTGCTGTAATAAGGCAATTTCTTGCTCAATTCTGACAAGGGAACCAAAACCTCATCTGTATCCAGCATAGTAATTTTTAAAAGATCTGCTGTTGCCTTGCTTGGCGCTAATTCGATTTTCTGGATTTGACTCTTGATATCCTCACTGATGCTAGACAATCCTGTGATCAGTTCTTTCACCTGCTGCTCATCGTTAAAGGTAACTGTCAGATAAGTCTCAGGTAAGTTTAAGCGATCAACAGGAGTTGACTCTACTGTACCACTAGACAGAATAGGATAATGTTCTTCACCAGACACATAATAACCAACAATATCGAATTCCTTGACCTCAATCGTAAAGTTAGTCGGAAATTGATAGTCAATCTTCGCTGATTCTATCCAATGATTGGACTTGATTCGCTCAGCGTATGTTTCCTTATCCAACAATAGAGCTAAAGTATAGTCGCTATCTTGAATTCCAGAAGCCTGTTTGATGTCATCCGCCTGCGTGTTACTATTTCCCTTAACCTCGATATTTTTGATGGTCGAAAGTGGAGTCAATAGATAGACTGAAAGAAGGAGGACCAGGACACTTGGTACCAAGATACTCACAGCTCGCCAAATATGAACAGGCGCAATTTTAGGCTTGGCAGGTTTTTCTGGTTTCTCTGGTTTTTCTTTTTTCTTCTTCTCTTTTTCCTCTTTGACTTTTCGGTCATCCTTTTGAGATTTTTCTTCTTTTTCGGATGGTTCCTTGCTTGGACTTGAGGCTTCCTCATCTGACTCACTCGATGATTTCTTGGATTCCTCCAATAGTTTCGAGTTGGCTTCCTTACGAGCTTGTTTTTCCTTTTCCTTCTCTTCAGCTAGGGCAGCTTCTTCCTCAGCCTTCTTCTTCAGGTATTCCTGGTTTCGTTTCTGCCATTCAGACAATTCTTGCTTCTTGTTTGATTCTTTTTTCTTATCCTTTGACATTGATATTCCTTATGCTAGGTCTTTTCTTAGTAGATCATAAAAATCTGCAAGAGATTTCAATTCAGTCGAAGCTTTCATGCTAGCTTGGTATTGGTCCTTGTGACTAAGCAAGTGACTGAGTTTCGCCTCCAAGCTTTCCAAGGTCAAGTCACTTTCTTGAAGTTCTTCTGCGTAGCCTTTCTTAACAAAGTAAGCCGCATTTTCAATCTGGTCTCCTCGACTTGCTTCACGACCTAATGGTACGATGAGATGGAGTTTCGCCATGGCCAAGAGCTCGAAAATCGTATTGGCACCACCACGCGTCACTACTACATCTGCCATCTCCATCAAGGGTTGATAGAGATCCGTCACATAATCAACACGAAAGAGATTTTGACTCAACTCATTGAGGCTAGAATCTCCAGTGAGATTGATAATATTGTAGCGCTCTGTCAGTTCTTGCTTATGATCAGTCACCAATTGGTTAAATACACGAGCTCCTGCAGAACCACCAACAAACAATACCGTTGGCAATTTAGGATCAAAGTGGGTTTGGATATCCACCAATTCATCTGGTTCAGGAGTGTTTTGGTCTGAAACCTTGGTCACAGCCCCCACATGCTCGACCTTTACGAGACCAGCAGCCTGCTCAAAGGTTGAATACATCTTGGTCGCAAATTTATAGGCGATTTTATTGGCCAAGCCCATGGACAGGTCCGATTCGTGAATAAAGACAGGCACTCCTGACACACGCGCAGCGATAACCGGCGGTACAGAGACAAAGCCTCCCTTTGAAAAAAGGGCCTGTGGACGCAGTCGTAACATGATAAAGAGGGATTGGACAATTCCCCAACCAACTTTAAACACATCCAGCATATTTTGCCAAGAGAAATAGCGGCGCAACTTCCCAGTCGCAATGGAGTGGAAGGTAACATTCAAGCCTGACTTGAGGATTTCTTGGTGTTCGATTCCGTGCTTGTCACCGATATAGTGAACTTCCCAGTCGTCTTCGATGAACTTAGGCATTAACAAAAGGTTGAGGGTGACGTGTCCAACCGTCCCCCCACCTGTAAAGACAATTTTTTTCATATTATTCCTTTAACTCCGCTACTGTGTCGATAAAGAGGTCGCCACGTGCTTCAAAGTTAGCATACATATCCCAGCTAGCATTGGCAGGACTGAGGAGAACCACATCTCCTTGAGTCGCGAGCTCATAAGCCTTGCGGGTCGCATCAGCAATATCTGTCGCATCTACATAAGCCACACCAGCCTTATCCGCTGCCCGTTTGACACGTTCTGCAGATTGACCGAGGATAACCATCTTCTTGACCCCAGTAATATCTGGCACCAATTCGTCAAACTCATTTCCACGGTCCAAACCACCTGCGATTAAGATAACCTTACTGTTGTCAAATCCTGACAAGGCTTTTTGAGTAGCCAAGATATTGGTTGACTTACTATCGTTATAGAATTTGACACCCTTGATTTCATCCACAAATTGGAGACGGTGTTTGACACCTCCAAAGGCTGAAAGAGTTTCCTTGATGGTTTGGTTATCCAC
Organism: Streptococcus oralis; assembly: GCF_019334565.1. Classification (NCBI taxonomy): domain Bacteria; kingdom Bacillati; phylum Bacillota; class Bacilli; order Lactobacillales; family Streptococcaceae; genus Streptococcus; species Streptococcus oralis. The sequence goes on from NZ_CP079724.1 coordinate 1,347,781, forward strand.
ACCACGGAGCTTGGCTACAGCAATAGTCGCAAGGGCATTTTCTACATTGTGGCTACCTGGAACACCGATTTCACTAGCTACCATGACCACTTCTCCACGGAAGTAGAGTTGACCATCTTCCAAATAAGCTCCATCAACCTTTTCCTGTGTTGAAAATGGTACAACAGTAGCTTGTGTTTTGGTAGCCAATTCTTTTGCCAAATCTTGGTTAAAGTTCAAGACAAGGAAATCAGCTGCTGTCATCTTGTTCTGGATATTCCACTTAGCTGCCACATACTCCTCAAAAGAACCATGATAGTCGATATGAGTGGGCATGAGGTTGGTAATAACCGCAATCTCAGGATGGAATTCTTGGACACCCATCAGTTGGAAAGAAGAAAGTTCCATGACGAGCGTATCCTTGGCTGTCGCAGTTTGAGCCACTTGACTAGCAGGATAGCCGATGTTCCCTGACAAGAGACCGCGTTGACCAGCAGCAGTTAAAACTTCCCCAATCATCGTCGTTGTAGTTGTTTTCCCATTTGAACCAGTGATACCGATAATTGGAGCATCTGAAATCAAGTAAGCCAATTCCACCTCAGTCAAAACTGGAATCCCTTTTGCCAATGCTTTTTCAATCATGGGATTGCTATACGGAATCCCTGGATTTTTCACCATCAGAGCGAAATCTTCATCCAAGAGCTCCAAAGGATGCCCACCAGTGACAACCTTAATCCCATCTTCTAGTAAACTTTGCGCAGCAGGATTTTCTTCAAAAGGCTTGCCGTCATTTACTGTCACAATGGCACCCAGCTTGTCCAACAAACGGGCCGCAGACTCACCAGACTTAGCCAAACCTAAAACAAGGACTTTCTTATTTTTAAATTGATCGATTACTTTCATGTCTCAAACTCCATTTCTACTTCTACTATTTTACCATTTTTATGGAAATAATACTAAACGAAAATGCTCTAGCCTTCATTCTAGCATAGAAAAAGAGAGCCATAGCCCTCTTTCTCTTTATCTTCTTCTGCTCTTTTTTACAGACATGAGCGTAATGTCTCTCAAGCTAAAGTAGGCTAGAGCCAGCATGGCGATTGTGACAAAGAATTCTGTCGGTAATTGGAAGATTTGCAAGATGGACAACATCAGCAAAATCAAGAGTGCAACAACTACAAAGACCAAGATAACGATGTTGACTGTTCCTTTGATACTTTGGGGTGTCGCAAATACATAGAGTAGTAATAAGAGTATCCCTATGATTAAATAGACCATCTTTATCTCTTTCTAGCTCTTATTCAGCTGATTTTTTCTTTTTGTTGGCTTTCTCACGCTCTGCCTTGTTGAGAATTTGCTTACGCAAACGGATTGACTCAGGCGTTACTTCCATGTACTCATCGTCGTTCAAGAACTCAAGAGACTCTTCAAGGGTCAAGATACGAGGTGTCTTGATAACCGCTGTTTGGTCCTTGGTTGCAGAACGAACGTTGGTCATTTGTTTGGCCTTAGTGATGTTAACTGTCAAATCGTTTTCACGAGAGTTTTCACCAATGATCATTCCTTCGTAAACCTCAGTACCTGGGTTGACAAAGATGGTTCCACGTTCTTCGATAGACATGATTGAGTAAGTTGTAGCCTTACCAGCATCAATAGAAACAAGGGCACCACGGTGACGTCCACCAATTTCTCCTGGAATCAATGGCAAGTATTGGTCAAAGGTATGGTTCATAATACCGTAACCACGAGTCATTGACAAGAACTCAGTTGAGTAACCGATCAAACCACGCGCTGGAACTAGGAAGACCAAACGAGTTTGACCATTACCAGTTGAAATCATATCCAACATTTCACCCTTACGTTCAGAAAGGCTTTGGATAACAGATCCTTGGTATTCTTCTGGAGTATCGATTTGAACACGTTCAAATGGCTCACATTTAACACCGTCGATTTCTTTTACAATAACCTCTGGACGAGATACTTGAAGTTCATAACCCTCACGACGCATGGTTTCGATAAGGATTGACAAGTGCAATTCTCCACGTCCTGAGACAGTCCATTTATCTGGTGAGTCCGTTGGGTCAACACGAAGGGAAACGTCTGTTTGCAATTCTGCTTGCAAGCGTTCTTCCACCTTACGAGAAGTCACCCATTTACCTTCTTTACCAGCAAATGGTGAGTTGTTGACCAAGAAAGTCATTTGAAGCGTTGGCTCATCGATGTGAAGGATTGGAAGAGGCTCAACTGCATCTGTCGGTGTAATCGTCTCACCAACAAAGATATCTTCCATACCTGAAACGGCAATCAAGTCACCTGCTTTTGCTTCTTGGATTTCACGACGTTCCAAACCAAAGAAACCGAAAAGTTTTGTAACACGGAAGTTCTTCGTTGTACCATCTAGTTTAGAAAGGGTAACTTGGTCCCCAACTTTCACACTACCACGGAAGACACGACCAATACCGATACGTCCTACGAAGTCATTGTAGTCCAAAAGTGATACTTGGAATTGAAGTGGTTCATCTGAGTTGTCCACTGGAGCAGGGATATGGTCGATAATGGTATCAAAGATTGGTGCCATTGTTTTTTCTTGATCAGCTGGATCGTCTGACAATGAAGAAGTTCCGTTGATAGCTGAAGCATACACCACTGGGAAATCAAGCTGGTCATCGTCTGCACCAAGCTCAATGAAGAGCTCCAATACTTCGTCTACTACTTCTGCTGGACGAGCTGATGGTTTATCGATTTTGTTGACAACCACGATTGGAACAAGGTCTTGTTCCAAGGCTTTTTTCAATACGAAACGAGTCTGTGGCATGGTTCCTTCGTAGGCATCTACGACCAAGACAACACCGTCAACCATTTTCATGATACGCTCAACTTCTCCACCGAAGTCCGCGTGTCCTGGTGTGTCCATGATGTTGATACGAGTTCCGTTGTAAGCAACGGCTGTATTTTTCGCAAGGATGGTAATTCCACGCTCTTTTTCGATATCGTTTGAGTCCATAGCGCGCTCTGCCAATTCAGTACGTGCATCAAGCGTTTCTGATTGCTTCAATAATTCGTCAACGAGGGTTATTTTACCGTGGTCAACGTGGGCGATAATCGCAATGTTACGGATATCTTCTCTTAATTTTGTCATGATTTCCTCTAATATTTAAATTTTTATTTCTAACTGAACAATTATACCACAGTCTCATTCAAAAATCACAGTTCAGCTAAGTGTAAATGTTTTCACTCTGCTTTTCTAGTCAAGGCAACTCTTTTCAAAGTCAGAGACTTATGATAAGATAAGCTGGTATGCGTTTAGATAGATTATTAGCCCAAGAAAAGGTCAGTCGCAAGGCTATGAAACAGGCTCTATTAAAAAAAGAAATCCTAGTGGACGATTGTCCAGCCAGCTCCCTGGCTCAAAATATCGACACTGGGTTGCAGAAATTAGTCTTTCAAGGACGACAAATCCAAGGCTACGAGCACACCTACCTCCTGCTGCATAAGCCAAACGGAGTCGTTACAGCTAGCAAGGATAAGAAACTTCCAACCGTCATGGACCTCCTTCCACCTGACAGCCAGTCTGACCAGCTCTATGCTATCGGCAGACTAGACCGCGATACCACGGGACTGCTGCTTTTGACAGACAATGGACCTCTTGGCTTCCAACTCCTTCATCCCCAGTACCATGTCGATAAATCCTATCAAGTGGTAGTAAACGGACCGCTCACGTCAGACCATATCCAAAAGTTCAAGGATGGAATTGTCTTTTTAGATGGGACCACTTGTAAACCTGCTCAGCTAGAAATTCTAGACATAAGCCCAACAGAGAGCCATGCCTCTATTACCATCTCAGAAGGAAAATTTCATCAAGTTAAAAAAATGTTCCTCTCAGTTGGTGTCAAGGTGACTGCCCTAAAACGCGTCCAATTCGGTGACTTTACATTAGACCCAGAACTAGCAGAAGGGCAATACCGTCCCTTGAATCCAGAGGAATTGGAAATCATTAAAAACTATTTAGAAAAAAGTGGATAAAAGAAAAAAGCTTTAAATTTAAAGCTTTTTTAATCTTCTTTAACTCATATGTAAGATAACTCCAGTAATCCAGTTAAGAGCAGAAAGAACAATACCTACAATAGCTATAATTCTTTCTGTTTTATAATCAAGTCCAGATTCTTTTTGAAGTTCGTTAGCAAACAATACACCAGTGATACCTAAACCAATACCTCCCAACGGAAATAACAAACTAAGAATGATAGATAGAATACCCACCAAAAGTGGATTTTTTTCTTTTCTTGCATTTTCTAAAAATCCCTTAAAATGATTATTAATTTAGTATAGGAGACCGACTTTATCAACTTTTTCCTTGATCTTAGCTAGTCTTGACCTTCCCGTTCCAAGAATCCAACCCATAAGAAAGGATATAAATCTCAGAGAAACCTTGTTTTTTCAGATAAAGTGCTGCATTGGTCACTCGTTGTCCGCGTTGGTTTTCGTAGATAAGGACAGGTTTATCCTTGCGAAGGGCTGCAAGGCTTGACTTCAACTGATTTGAAGGAATATTGCGAGCTCCGAGGATATGTTTTCTGTGAAATTCTGCTGGTTCACGGACATCAATCAATTGCCCTTTCCGAATCAAGGCTTCAAATTCTGCATTATCCACAATCTTAGCCGCACGACGAATACGAAGGTAGTTATACCCCATCCATGCCGCCATCGCTAATACGATTCCCCACAAAAACCAAATTGTCATAAGTTCTTATCTCCATTTTTCTCTATATAGTCTAATTCTATCTTGTGCTCTCTACGAAGAACAGCTTCTGCCTCTAGATAGTCTAGCTTGTCCATCAGACCTGCATCATAGATCCGAGAGAGTTCGAGCTTCATCAGTTCAATATCATACAAGCGCTTCCCCACGTAAACAATAATGCCAAACTGCTTGAGAAATTGCTGCACATCATAGAATGTTTTCATAGCTTCCATTTTAGCAAATTCTAGACTTTTTTTCAATACTGGACCGGCTCTTTCCCCCTATTTTCTTCGTCTTCATTGCCCATTCTTCCGCAAGTATGGTACAATAAAAACATGAGAATTCAACAACTACACTATATTATCAAAATCGTCGAAACTGGCTCTATGAATGAGGCAGCCAAGCAACTCTTTATCACCCAACCCAGTCTCTCTAATGCTGTTCGAGACTTGGAAAATGAAATGGGCATTGAAATCTTTATCCGCAATCCCAAGGGAATTACCTTGACGCGTGATGGAATGGAGTTTCTCTCCTACGCTCGCCAAGTTGTCGAGCAAACTCAGCTTCTGGAGGAACGTTATAAAAATCCTATCGCCCACCGCGAACTTTTCAGCGTTTCCTCTCAGCACTATGCCTTTGTAGTCAATGCCTTTGTCTCTTTGCTCAAGAAAAGTGATATGGAAAAATACGAGCTCTTCCTTCGTGAAACTCGGACTTGGGAGATTATCGATGACGTCAAGAACTTCCGTAGCGAGGTCGGTGTCCTCTTTTTAAACAGCTACAACCGCGATGTTTTAACGAAAATGCTTGATGACAACCACCTCTTAGCCCACCACCTCTTTACCGCTCAACCCCATATCTTTGTTAGCAAGACCAACCCTCTAGCTAAAAAAGACAAGGTCAAACTGGCTGATTTGGAAGACTTTCCTTATCTGAGTTATGACCAGGGGACGCACAACTCTTTCTACTTTTCAGAGGAGATTCTTTCACAAGAGCACCACAAGAAATCCATCGTAGTCAGTGACCGTGCCACCCTCTTTAATCTCTTGATTGGTTTGGATGGTTACACCATTGCAACAGGGATTTTGAACAGCAACCTCAACGGAGACAATATCGTTTCCATTCCACTGGACATTGACGACCCGATTGAACTAGTCTATATCCAGCATGAAAAAACCAGCCTGTCTAAGATGGGCGAACGCTTTATCGAATACTTACTAGAAGAAGTTCAATTCGATAATTAATAGAAAAATGAAAAAGGGAAAAAGAAAAAGTTAGGAAATAGAAAGTGAAAAAGATACTACTGACCAGTGCTTTAATCCTTTCAATCGCAGGATTAGCACCCGCATCCGTCTTAGGAGAAGAAAACACTACTCAATCCACATCTGCTGTCAAGGAAGCAATTGCCAAAGAAGAAAAGAAAGAGTCGAGTGTTGAGGAAAACTCTAAATCAGAAGCTCTTCCGAAAGTAGATGTGCAAGAAGATAAGCCCAAAAAAGAAGGGTGGTACCAAGAAAATCACCACTGGCGTTTTTACCAAGATGATAAACCTGCTTTGAACTGGAAACAAATCCAAGGCAAATGGTACTACTTCGATCAAGATGGTAATCGTCTTCATTCTACTATCTACAAAGGCTATGCCTTTGACCAAGATGGTGTCATGATAGAAAATAGCTGGACCAATTTGGACAATCAATGGTATTATTCTGATTCTTCTGGACGACTAGCTCAGAACACCTGGAAAAAAATCAATGGTTCTTGGTACTATTTTGACCAAACTGGAAGTATGCTCAGCAACACTGCCGTTGACGGCTATCTTCTCACAAAAAGCGGAGCTATGGCAGAAAAGGGCTGGACTAAATTAGACCAAATTTGGTATTATGTCGCTCCTTCTGGAAAAATCTCACAGGATAAATGGGAGAAAATCAACGGTTCTTGGTATTACTTTGACAAAGACGGTGGAATGCTGAGTGCGACAACCTTCAAGGGTTACCTCTTCAACCAGAGTGGAGCTATGGCAGAAAACAACTGGGTCAAAATCAAGGATACTTGGTTCTATGCGAACGGGTCAGGGAGATATGTCCAAGAAAACTGGCAAAAGATTCAGGGTTCCTGGTACTCATTTGACCAGAATGGGGGAATGCTAGCAGACAAATGGAAAGGAAGCTACTACCTTAAAACCAGTGGAGCCATGGCAGAGAATGAGTGGATCTTCGATAAAGCCTACAAGAGCTGGTTCTATCTAAAAGCGGATGGCCGTTATGCAAATCAGGAGTGGATTGGAGCATACTACCTCAAGTCAGGTGGTTACATGGCAAAGAGCGAATGGATTTACGATAACTCTGACAAAGCACGCTACTACCTAGATGATAATGGACATTATGTTTCAGGAACTTACAAGATAGACGGTAAGGAACACTTGTTCCAAAAATACGGCCAATGGATTTCTGAAGTTTCAACTGAAGGTGGATTTACAAAAGGCCTATACAGCAATACCATCTTCCTAGATCCTGGACATGGTGGTCGAGATTCCGGTGCCTTTTACTACAATGTCGCTGAAAAAGATCTCAACATGCAGATTTACCGTAAACTTCGTGCTAAGTTAGAAGAACTAGGCTACAAGGTCCTCACCTCTCGTGATAGTGATATTGACGTTGATTTTGTAACCGAACGTTCTCGTATGGTTAATAAGACCAACTCTGACATCTTTATCAGTATTCACTTCAATGCAACTGGTAGCGCATACTCAAAAGCAAGCGGTATTCAAACCTACTCCTATAGCGATGAACCTGATTACCCAAGCAAGATTAATAAATACTGGCACAATCACCCTGATCGTATGAGTGAAAGCAGACGCCTCGCCGCTGACATCCACTCCTCTCTTCTAGCAGAAACAGGGGCCAAGGATGCTGGCTTATTGGAGAGCAGCTATGCTGTACTACGCGAAACAGCCAAACCAGCCGTCCTCCTTGAACTTGGTTATATGGATAATTTCACTGAAAGCCAACAAATCAGAGATAGCTGCTACCAAGATAAACTGGTCGCAGGCATTGTAAAAGGGATCCAAAAATACTACGCTGGTCAGTAAAAAAGTCTCGAGAAATCTCGAGACTTTTTATTTGCCTTCTTTTTTATCTTTATCAGGAAAGAGGTAGCCAAGTCCTACACAAGCTAGCACTCCCGCACCAATTACCAAACCACTTGAGATTGGCAAAATATCAAAAATTGCATTTGCAATGATAAAAGCAATAATCAAGCACATCAGACTAGCCTTGTAGTCTTTTTTCAAAAAGTTTTCCAGAGTGAAATAGAGGAACAATCCTACCGGAATGAGTGACCAGAGGTTGACATCCAAACGTGGCCAACCAACAGAACCGAAATACAATACTAGCGCTGCAGCTACTAAAAATACAAGTCCCAATAATTTTTTCATTTTTTGTCTCCATTTTCTTTTTTGGGTTCTTGAGTTGTCTAATACTGACCCCTCATGTCCCTTACATGAACCATTATAGCAGAGGAATTTTTCAAGAACAAGCCCTTTTGCCTATCTGGTCAATATCTCTGTCTAAGTGGTTGAATAGTAGTGATAAAAGAAAAAGAAGCCCTAATGGACTTCTTGATTTTGCCGATTGTAACAGTATTTTTGAACGAATACCATCTAGTTTTTCTTTTCCTTTGACTCTAGAGAAGATTTGATTGATTCACGGTCTGCTTGTAGTTGAGCTAAGTTCTTTTCTGCTTCCTCAAGTTTACTGGTATCTGGTTTCACACGATAATAAACATTTTCTGGTTTCATTAACATAGACCCATAATCTTGTCCTGAAAGTAGTCTTTCCTCAGCATGATTGCTTTTATCCGTAATCTTTCCGTCATCAGCAGGTTGCATAACAACTCCACTTGGCACAGCTACTACTACAAATCCTCCAGCAACAGAATCTTTTACCCACGCACTGATAGACGCTGTCTCAGGGTTACGACTATCTTGTCCTTTTGATACCTTTAATCCAACTACAGATTCGTACTTTTGATCATTTGTAAACCAAGTCGCACGTACTTCTCCAGAATCATTAATAATGTATTCATTGCCAGATTGACTACGCCAAGTACCTTCTAAACTAGACAAATCATTGTTCTTGATTGCTTCAATATCTAGTTTTGGAACGGTAGTTTCTTTCTTGAACTTGCTAACAAGTGCTTCTGCTTCCGTAATTTTGGTATCTAAAGCAGTCAGTTGATCCTTGAGTTTTTGAATTTCCTCTTGTTTATCCTTATCAGTCTCATCTGCTTTTCCTTGGCTTGTAGACGATTGACTTGTTGACTCTGTAGTTGAAACAGCAGACGATGCTTGATTTGACTCTTTCTTTCCAATCAAAGAATGAGAGAAAACACTTACTAGGATTAGAGCAACTAAAATACCGAGGACTAACCCAATATAGATTTTGATGTTTCCAGTTCCTCTCGCAAACTTTTTAGTTGACTGCGCCTCTGCTAATTCTGATGCAGTCGGCTTGCGGCCATTCGCCTCCTCAAATTGTTTTACCCATTCTTTCTTATTCATAATTTTCTCCTTTTTGATTTCTATTCAGCCAAGCTTGCGAGACTTCATTCGTTATTATCCATGGATTTTTATAATTTTTAGAAAACCTATGCAAAAAATTCTAGAATGATTAACAGCCTATAGTCCTCTAAAACGGAACGAAAACAAGTGCTTATTAATATATATTATACCACAAAATATAAATTTTAGTTTTTATTTATAAGCAGGAGTTTCAGACGTTAAATAGAACCTATCTCAAACGTTCCACCTTTCCTATAGTTACAAAAAAAGAAGCCCGTTTGGACTTCTTGATTCTGCCGATTGCAGGGCTTGAACCTGTGACCTACGCGTTACGAGTGCGTTGCTCTACCAACTGAGCTAAATCGGCGATTACCCTTTTAGTATAGCACTCTGAGAATAGATGTCAAGAAATTTTCATCACGATTAAAAAAGCCTGTCCTGAGACGAGGCTTTTACATATATCTCTTTAAAATCTCCTATTTTCATAGAAATCTAAATAATATATTTATAAATCAAAATTTTCACAAAACTATGTCATCACCTCACAATCTAATCTCAGTACATAAACCATTTTTTCTATAGCTTTTGTCTTAATCTTTATTTTTTCTCTTCAATCCTAGAAAAGCTCCTACTATAAACATTATTCCGGTAGCTAATAGTGTCTGGGCTCCGCTTGCTGTTCCGGTTTTTGGCAACTGATTAGGATTGTTAATAGTTGATTTACTATTGATGTTGGTATTTTTATTAGTTAAGTTCACTTGTTCATTTAGATAAACGTTCTTGTTAATTTCAAAGTTTTTATCATTCTCATCAGAAACAATACTGTTGACATCATTAGTTGGATTAGATTGTGTTTTTTCTTTCTTTTTCGATACATCAAAAGTAGGTTTATTTTCCTCCTCCTTTTTCTCCTCTATTTTCTTGAATACAGGTTTTATAAAGGTATCTTTTGATAGATTAAGAACATAGCCGGCGTCTTTTTTCCCTTCGAAACCAGAAATTTCCCAACCATCAAATTGGTATCCTTTTTCTAATTCACCCTTATAGACAGGTAACATAAAATCTTCTTCCGACACTATCATTGAAATCATTTCTTCTCCATTTTGAATGGTCACGGTTACCCTATGAGGTTTTAATTCACTTACCTCTCCCGTATCTTTATTTAAAATGAATTCTTTTACAGTTGTATTTCTTGCAAAATCTTTTACAACAATCTTAATGTTTAGTGTCTTATCTGTTAGTTGTTTAATATCATCAAATGATTTGTATTCTTTTCCATTTACATAAATATGTTGTTCTTGAATCTCACCATCGAATCCATTATTTCTTTTATCATTGATGTTAAAGACTACAGATTTTCCGTTAGCATATTCGATACTAGTATTTCCCTTAGGATCAATGCTTACTTCAGGTTTTACATTATCATATAAAAATTGATAGTGTACTCCAACCGCTTTCGCATTCAAATCGCTATAGCCAGTTTGAAGATAAACATTTCCATCCATATCTGTTACCTTATCTGGGAATCCATTTGCTTTATAGTCTTTCATCCCCCAGTCCATGATGTCACCGTCTTTAACATTAAGCTTAATGTTAAAATCTCTAGTGTTATCAATGTGTAAATCTCCGTAGATTAAATAATTGTCTACAACCGATTCATTAACTCTCAACTCCCAGTTAAAACCACCCTTATCAGAAATCTTACCTCTTAAATAAAATTCTGGATTTCGTACATAAATTTTATTAGATTTGGATGGATTAAAGTAGTTCTTGTCCATTGAAAGATTTACTGGTTTTGCATCAATAAATAACGTAGAGCCATCTTCTTTTATAGCTTCTACATTGGACTTATCTTCTCCAGTGTACTCTTTACCATCCTTACCAAATAATACCAGTTTAGAAGAATCTGTCACAAGATTTCCATCTTTATCGATAGCTTCCCCTTTATCATTCATTTTAAAGGTAAACACTTGATACCTTACAATGTTAAAGCCGTCCAAAGCCGACATTAATACTGATTGAGTACTTCTTCCATCTTCAACATTTCTACTATCAGCATAAATTGTTGTTTCTGATAATACTCTTAGATTAGGATTGGCCTTTTGGATTTTTGCTATATCTTCCTTGCTATAGACTCCATTCCCTTCTAACATATCCGTTTTTCCAGGATTATAGGTAGTCACTTTTAGTGCATAGCCTTTTCTTAGAATGATGTTATCCTTTAATAGATATTGTTGTTTTTCTGAATCAGAATAGATTTTACCAGATTCCATGTCCGTTAAATTGTTTGGTTTATTTTTTGAAAGATCTCCTTCTCCTAATTCTATTACATTCCCATAACTTGATGCATACGGATATTCTGCTTTAGTTTCCTTATTTTTTTCAGGCATTCTAATTTTAGTTTCAGCTTTTATCTGATCATCATCTTTGACAAAAAACCTCATATCGCCTGCAAAAGCTAATCCATCCACAATATCATTAATATTAGCGTATAAATCAAATGTCATCGTTTTTGAGTGGGAATCATACTTGGTCGTTTTGATTTCTATCGATTTATAATTATTGCCATAATATACCTTGGCATTTTTAGAAACATTACTGATCTTTCCAAGAATTTCAAAGTGTCCATCTTTAGACGGGTTTAGAATGCCATAAATTTTTGATTTGATTTCATCAAGTTTTTCAGTTTCATATTGTAAGGCACTACCATCGTCATAAGCAATGATATTTCCCTTATCATCGTATTTATAATCGTATTCCTCTATTCTCTTACCAGTTTCACTTGTAAAGTCATCAACTTCTCTGAATTTCTTTTTAATGAGTTTCTTTAAGTCTTTACTTTCAAAATCTCTAATTGTTGAAATAGTTTTATGAATAGTCAAGCTAGATTTTTCTTCGGTAGCCTCTTCATTTTCTTGATGATGTTCTACTTCCGTTGTATCTTTTTTAAGACTATCCTCTTTTCTATTTTCTAAATTTTTAAATTTAGATTCGGGAATCTCGCCAAGCTTTTGGTATTTAGATGAATCTTGATCAGGATCTACTAGATAATAGGAAATCATCCCCTTTTCATCAGCATGATCAGCAAATTTAATTCTATGAATCTTTGTGAAATTGCTAGAACCGTCTAATGCAATCACTTCAATGATTTTGCCTCTTAAATCTCCTGCACCTTTAATTTCATAAATGGTATTTCCGTCTTTGTCAAGTTTCCTATTTCTTCCTTGACCCTCACCTGCATAAGTGACTTCAAGATTTTTCTCAACCTCTCCATCTTCATTAACAAGAGCGGCCCCAGCATACCAAACTTCGTTGGCAATCTCGTCAAATTTTTCAGGATGTTCTTTTTGATCTCTCGCAAATAACGTTTCATTCTTGTATTGCTCTTTGACCTTGTGATAAGTATCCTTTGTAATTAACTTAATTTTTTCAGGGTTTGAAAAATCAATTGAAACAATCTTTGGAGGTGTGTTATCAATTTTTACAGGAATATAGGAAACCTGCCATGGGTAATCCTTGGTTAATCTATATTTAAATTTATAGAAATATTGGCCTTCCGCAATCGGTTCAAATTGTCCTCGTATCTTAGTAGCAGGATCTTTTTTGTCATTACTTTCTGGGGCATTTTCTTCTCTACCTCTAGGGTTATAAATGAGTCCATCCCATTTCAAGTCACCCCAAACTTTTAGTTTAGATGATTTGATTCCTTTTGCATCATTTCTTTTAGAGTTTAAAATTCCTTTAATAAAGTGTTCTCTCGAAATGACTTTTAAGTCTTTTTGATTTTCTCCTTCTTTATTTGTATTTACTATTGAAATCACCCCTTCTTCTGCACTTCTTAATACAAGTGGAGAAGGCGTTAATCCTCTCTCAAGTTGAGCATCTTGAGGATTTCCATTTGAATCTAAAGGATAGATTTTAGCAATATTAGAGCCACTTGATGAAGGTGCGTTGATTCCTTCGTTATTGAAAGCAAATAATTCTGGATTTTGATCTAGGGATGTTGTATTTTTATCTTTTCTATTTTGGATAACTCCTGCTGGATTAAATTTATCTATACCATGTTCTCCACCAATCCCCTTATTTAAGGTACCTGGAATTTTTGGTTTACCATCATCATCATAACCTTCCATTGCTTTTGATTTTGATCCTTCTTCCCAGGCCCATTTATCAAGGATTGGTTCGTGGTTCCAATTCCCAGCAAATCCCATTAGAGGCATCGACAAAGAAGGTTGGAAGTTTCTTTTCTTACCGTTGGAGTTTAGAGCTTCCATTTCTTCCACTGACTCAAAATGAATAAATGATTCTACAAATTTATTTTTGTTTTTAGCTTCTCCAACATTTATAACCGCATTTAAATCAAAGCTGGAATTTGGACCTATAGTGAAAGTATCATGCTCAAATGTGATATTTGCTCCTTTGACTTTTTCTGGGTGAATTTCTGGAACAATTTGCTTCCCGTCCGGAGATTTTTCATCTTTATATGTTTCATCGAGTTTTAGCCTATCAGTTAGAGCATCTGTAGTTACAGTTGATGCAGAAACTTTAAAGGTTAAAGGTCTGTTTGAGGTATTGTGAAGCTTAATTGTAAAGTATTTTTTATCACCTTTTATTTCTTTAAGAGAAATGGAACCATATGAATTTACCAAACCTTTAGAATCTGTATTTTTGAAAGTTGCTACAACTTCATTTCTCAAAGCGTTGGCAACATTAATTAGCCCCGCTCCCTGCTGTCTAGGTGATGCAAAGTATTGACTCTTTTCTTTCCAAGAGGTTGCATCCATCATAGGTCTTGCAGTATTTTGTAGAGCTATTTTTGTAAGACTTGTAAGGTCTATTTTGTCATCTCCCTTAAGATTTTTCAAGACAGGTCTTTCAAGCAATTCCTTTAATTTTGGTCGAATCAAAACAGTAGAAGCTGCTACGATTGGAGTTGCCATACTAGTTCCTGACATATAACCATAAGTGGATTTACCATTGATAACATTTAGAGTGGATTTAATATTTTTACCAGGTGCTGAAACATCCGGTTTTAAAAGCAAGTCTGTTCTTGGCCCCCAAGATGTAGACCCTGCTGGGACTATAATATCTTCTTTATAAAGTTCTTTGTCTGTGTCAGCTGCAAATTTAAAGTCAATTTCTTTTTCATCACCTACATTCGGTTTATTAGAATTATAGCTTTCCATATCAATTGGATAGTATTGTTCTAAGTTATCTTTAAAATCTTCCTTATTATTTCTTTTGACTTCAGTTTTTTTATCAGGGTTAATCATGTTCCATAATTTTACACCATCATCTCCTGAAATTGAAAATACTTGACTTTTAGTCCCTTCATCCGCTTCATATCCCATAGCTGGAAGGTCTGTCCAATTATCTCTATTGTAGTAATTTACAGTATTTACAACCATAATAGCACGTGCACCTTTATCCGTTGCTCTTTTAAAAGCATCTTTTAAATCCTTGGTATAAATTCTATCCATTACTGCAATTTTGCCCTTAAGATCCAAGCCTATCAAATCTTGGTCTTGACCTTTGCCTATATATACAAATTTTAATTTATTTGGAGTTTTTGAGCCATCCTCATTTGTTAGGATTTTATTTTTATCGAAAAAAGCCCCTATATTTCTGTATTTAAAACTTTGTCCACCTATGTTAACTTTATCAAACTCAATGGTTTGATTTTTAGCAGAAGCGACCGCTATAGCATCTTCATGTGCGGCAGTTCGTGTTACATTTCCAGTATCTGTCATTTTCAGATTATTATTTGCTACTAAATCCCAAGAAGAACTTGAAGCAGAAGTCGCAAAATTACCTGTAGCAACAACCATTGGGATTCCTGCTTTTCTTAATGCTCTAATAGCCTCCCAATATTTCTCGCCTACAAGACCTGTTCCCGTAAAGCCAGATGATACCGAAACAACATCGACATTGTGTTTGATCGAATCTTCAATAGCATGAAACATTGTTTCATCACCCGCAAACCCAGATCCTGCGTCAGAGTACATTTTATAAGAGAAAATTTGTGCATTAGGCGCAATTCCATCTATGCCATTAAAGTTCTTGATGTCTTTTTCAGTATCATTTCCAGCAAGAATCCCTGCAATATGCATCCCATGTGGGTCAAAATAATCCCTTCCATCATCATATTTTTCTACAGTGATTTTACCACCATTATAATAATTGAACGCATGAGGGATTTTATCACTCAACCAATAATTTTTATCAGTGCCTTTTAAGTCTTCTTTTTTAAATTTCATTGAGTCTTTGGCATCATCATCGATCCTCATAGCCTTATGCCTATAATCTGTTCCAGTATCGATATTTGAAATGACCATACCTCTACCATCAAAATTTTTCCCAAATGGAGCATTAATAGACTTTAGGTAATCAATAGCTTCCTCAACTCCAATTTCCTTTCTGGCATGATTCATCATTGGTTGGAGTTTTTGTGATCGTTCAACCGACGAAACACCTCCTATTTGTTTAATTTTGTCCAAATTATCTGGAGTTGTTTCAATGGCAGTGCCATTAAAAATCGTATTATAAGTATATAAAACTTTTGTATCCTTAAGATTGGATAGTTCCTTAATTACTTTTTCTCCAGATTCTTTATCTTTAAATTCAGCAATATAGACAAGTTTATCTTCTTTTTTGGGACTTTCCGTGTCCTTACTTGCAGACGAGTCTGCATTATCTCCTTTGGATTGATTGGAGTCCTCTTTGATACTTGCTCCTTCGTTACTAGTTTTTTTGTCTATCACAGACTTTTTACTAACAACTTCTTTTTCCTCAATAACTGTTGTCTTCTTCTCCTCAGTATCCTTTGAAGTTTCTATAACATTATGAATATCTTCAGATTGTTCATTGTTTTCTGTTTCTTTATCTGCTACTACTTTTTCTTTATCAGAAATTCTTAAAGCATCTTCAGAACTAGGTGCATCTGCTAAAATTACCTCATTGGGGGTATATGCTGCTAAAATAACTGCAGCAGTAGTTAATGACAATACCGTACTTTTTTTCATTATAATTCCTTCATATTTTATTTTAAACCCAATAGATAGAAAACTTTAACCTTGCTAGCCTTTGTTATAAAAAGTTTTATGACGTATTATCTAGTGGGATAGAGTAGTACATTTATATATAATTGTTAGCTCTCTGAAAAATAGTATATCAATTAAAAAAATTTAAGTCAAGAAAAATTAACACGCATTAATTTTTTTTTTAATCCATGTTAACAAAAAATCTAGTCAATAAATATTATAGTTAACTGGCTACAATATAAACTCATTCCTACCATCAAAAATATTATCAATCAACTGGAATAATTACCAAAATCGCAAAAAGTGGGGATGGATACAACTTATGCCTCAATAAATATGCAAAAACAACCGCTATAATTTTCAACGGTTGTTTGTAACATATTTAATTTTTAAATCTCATTCTATTTAATCTCTTAAGAACCTGCACTTTCGTAAGCATCCAATCCTCTATCCCAGAGTTTGAGCGAAATGAAAAAGAAAACAAGGAAAATCAACATCAACCCACCAATGTTAAAGATCCCATCCTTGTCCTGTAAGAAATAGCTAGCAGGATAGTAGGCCGTAAAAGCAAAAGGCACGATAAAGCTAATCAACCAGCGAAGAAGGGAGTTGTAAATGGAAATCGGGTACTTGGCAAAGTCATTAAACATATAAAAAATGTAAATCATGGCGCCTGACTGCTTGGTCCAAAAAGCGATACTGGCTGTCGCGATTTTCAAGGAAGTATAAATCAAGGTCGCAAAAGGAATGCAGACTAAGAAAAGCAGGAATTTGGGAAAAGTCCAAGCAATACTAGATACCGTTGTCGCTAGCAAAATACCTCCGACCAAAAGTTCGCCCAAGGCATCAATCTGAAAGGTCTCAACCAAGATGTGAAAAAGAGGATTAATGGGACGCGTCAGGTACTTGTCAAACTCTCCTTTTCGCACCAAACGTTGCCCCAGTGCCCAGAGATTGTCAAAAAAGAGATGGTCCAATCCCTTGGGAATTAAGGAAAATCCATAGATAAAGGCGATTTCTTGAAAAGTCCAGCCTTCTAGCGAGGGGATGTGTTGAAAGAGTACATTGAGAAACAAGAGGTTCAGGCCTTGAGTTAGAAAAACTCCTAACACGCCCACCACAAAATCGACCTTGTATTCCATGATTTGCTTGATGTATTGTCTGATAAAAATCAGGTGCATGCGTTGATATTTTTTCATACTAACCTCCTTGAATGGTGATGAATGACTGGACTCGTTTCCAAATCAGCTGAGACAAGCCCGCCATCACTATGAGCCAGAAAACCTGTAGCAAGATAGCTTGAAGAATCTGATTGGCATCGTATTTCCCAACAATGATCATGACAGGAGTGTAGATCAAGGATGAAAAAGGCAAGAAGGACAAGATATCAGAAACAATCTTTGGAAAGAAAGCCAGGGGAATCAAACTTCCAGACATAAAGGCCACTATGGAAGTCTTGAGTAGATTGGAACCCCATAGATTTTTAAACACAAAGGCTGAAAATCCAAAGCAGATATTAAAGAAAAAGTTAATCAGATAGGCCAGCGTTAAGCTAAAAAGATAAAGGGTAGTTAGTCCCAGCACTTCTACTATCCCTTGCTCAGATAAGATTTTCATCAAGACAATAACACTTAAAAATGGCAGTCCAACAGAGATAAAAATCAACCACTTGGATCCAAGCTCTGTAAAGAGGTAAGAAGCCGCAAAATGCACTGGTCGCAACAAACGCATGATAATGGAACCATCCTTGACCTCCTCCCCGATCATAAAGGAGCTATCTGACCTGGTCAACAGATTGGTCACAAAACTCATGATGATGTAGAGGGTGATATCTGCCATACTAAAGCCCTGAATCAAAGACTCCTGCGAGGAATCAAAGACAGCCTTCCAGAGATAAAAAGCCACAAAAGCTCCCATAACATCCCCAATCCGGTAGAGAATAAAGTTGACTCGATAGGTGATCAACTCCTGAACACCTGCATTGATAAAGGGTTTATAACGTCTCCACAATTTGACCATCTTAGAGCTCCTTTCGGTAGAAGCGACGGATAATATCCTCGATATCCGTATCCAACATCTTCAAATCGCGGATTTCAAAATCAGACAGGGTTTGCTTGATAATATCAGCCGACTGGTAGCGGGAACTGTCGAATTCAATATTGAGGCTGTTTCCTTGTCTATCAATGGTCATATCCGAAGAGCCTTCATAGTGAGAGACAAGATGACTTTGCCCTGGTAGCAGTTCAAAGGAAAGAGTCTTCATCTTGCCAAAGGTTTCCTTGAGCTGGCTAACCGTTCCATCAAAAATCTCTTGCCCCTTATCAATCATAAAAATTCGATCACAGAGTTGCTCAATGTCGCTCAGGTCGTGAGTGGTCAAGAGAATGGTTGTTTCTTCCTCTTGATTGATCTGAGTAATTGCCCGACGAATATTGTCCTTGACCGAAACATCCAAACCAATGGTCGGCTCATCTAAAAAGAGAACCTTGGGATTGTGAAGCAAGGAAGCCGCAATGTCCGCCCTCATCCGTTGCCCCAGTGAAAGAGTTCGCACAGGATCCTTGATAAATTCCTTCAAATCCAAGACTTCATTCAAAAAATCCATGCGTTTATGAAAGAGCGAGTCTGGCACATCGTATATCTCTTTCAAGACCGTATAGGTCTCTTGCAGTGCCAAATCCCACCATAGCTGGGTGCGTTGTCCAAAGACAACCCCGATATCCTTGACATAGTCTTGACGATTGTCCTGTGGAATCTTGCCGTTAATCCGACAAAAACCAGATGTCGGTTTTAAAATTCCTGTCAGCATTTTGATGGTTGTCGACTTCCCAGCACCATTGGCCCCGATAAAGCCTAAAATCTGCCCCTTGGGAACCTCAAAGGTCAAATCCTTGACCGCTTCAAAGGTCTGCTTTTCAGGATGAATAAAGGAGCGCAAAGCTCCCTTTAACCCCGGCTCCTTCACTGTCTTCACAAAATTTTTCTGAAGATGTTCCACTTCTATCATTGCCATAAATCTCTCCCTATCGCAAGGAATAGCAACATTGTATTTTTGACTACAAATATCTAAATCCTTACTTTCTACAACTTCTACATTTTATTACTACAGAAGGCTTTATACCAACCTATTATAGTCCAATAAAAACTAGAATGCAAGCGTTTGCCTATAGATTATGAAATTAGAGATTTCTCTCTTAAAATCATACTTTTAAACAAAAATTCTGGTTTGATAATTTCTTTAAAACAGCAAAAAACCCACCCAATGGGCAGGTTCTGTATGTATTGTTCAGCTAGATTATGCTTTACCTTCTGAACCTAAATCATTTATTCACTATACTTTCTCATACACTAAAAAGGGCTATATTCAGGTATTCTTCTCCCCACACTGTATTGGAACGATTATTAATTACACTCTTTAGTTCTTAAAAAGCAAGGCAAATTGGGGACAAAATTTAATTTTTTTCTATGAACTAAATGTCCTTGTTTGATGGAGAAGTAATTCAGTGTATGCTAACCTTTCTATATAATAGTTTACTTATAAACTATTAACTTCTATGATTTAAAGTAATGTACCTGTGTTGACTAAAAGTAGGAACTACCTAAGAAAAAGTGAGCTAAAACTACTCTTAACTTTATAATCTGGATTGATGGTAACTAACATTATTGAATCCATAATCCATTTAATCTATTTAGATAACATAAACTATCTTGTACAGAACTTAGTCAACTATTTTCAATTTCATTCTTCAAAACATCTACTATACATTCTGCTCTATAACTAATTATCTCCTTTGATTTATTATAGTAATTAGACGCCAAATCGATATATTCATCTCTAGTAATAAAGTCAGACCGAGAACGTCTATTTCTGCCAATATACTCTTTTCTTCGAATTTCAAGAGGTATATCAAAAACATTGTACGGTTTTCCGTCTTCTACATAGCTTTCCAAAAAGAAATCATATATATATTTTTTAAATTCAATTTTATTAAAAATAGTATTTTCTATTAACGAAGAATGTAATACTTCAGAAAAGGTTCTATACTCAGTTTCTATATCCGGATACTTATACTGAAACAATGCTCCAAGAAAGCTATCAAAATAATCTTGAAGAGTATAGTAGTTCGCTCTCTGCCTATTTAAATTTAATTTGTTAGGTATCACAATAAAATTACCAATAGAGTGGTATAAACTTAAATATTCTTCAATATTTTTCAATAAGTTTTTATTTACTTTATATCTTTTGGCAATTAAATATTCCTTTCCAAAAACACTATTAAAAGAATTCATTGTATCTCCTCTAAAAGGATGTTCTACTGCCCCCCAGGAACCTAATTTTTCAAAAGTTAAATCAAAAACATGTCCCCAAATCAATATATATATTGCCTGAGTTATGTAATACATGTCAGGATCAGCTATACTACCAAAATAAAAGTTTCTTTTTTCTCGATCACTAATTCTATTAACAAGAAGAGTAATATCCTCATTTTTTAACATATTAACGTCTCCATTTAATGCATCACTAACAAAACTTTTTACAATATCTAAAGATTTAAAAAAATCTGGAGTCGTTCTATACTCTTCTCTATCCATAAAAAATCCTTTCAATATAATTAATAATTATGAATACTCATAACAATAAAATACTTAATCATTAAAAATCTATTATCATGATAACTTCTCTTTTTAGTATAACAAAAATATTCCTAGGTAACAAATTTTACATCATCGTATTTGACATTGTTTTTATTAATAATTAAATAATTGCTTAATTAGTCTGATGCTAGATTTCACTATAGAAAGTATTACTAAAATAAGTGAAGTAATACAATATAGAAAGTCAACGAATACGGTAAAAGAAAACCAAAAAACCCACCCAATGGGCAGGTTTCTGTATTGTATTATTCAGCTAGATTAAGCTTTACCTTCTGAACCGAATACGTCGATACGTTCTTCAACTGATGCTTGGATAGCTTTTACACCGTCAGCCAAGAATTTACGTGGGTCGAAGAGTTTTTTCTTGTCGTATTCTGCTTCGTTTGCTTCGTAGTCACGAGCAAATTTACGAGTTGCGTTAGCGAATGCGATTTGGCATTCAGTGTTAACGTTAACTTTCGCAACACCAAGTTTGATAGCTGCTTGGATTTGGTCATCAGGAATACCTGAACCACCGTGCAATACGATTGGGAAGCCTGGAAGAGCTTCTGTCAATTTCTTCAAGTGGTCAAGGTCAAGACCTTCCCAGTTTGCTGGGTAAGGACCGTGGATGTTACCGATACCAGCTGCCAAGAAGTCAATACCAGTTGCAACCATTGCTTTAGCGTCTTCGATTGGAGCCAATTCACCTTTACCGATGATACCGTCTTCTTCACCACCGATAGTACCAACTTCAGCTTCTACTGAGATACCTTTAGCGTGTGCTTTTTCAACAACGTCTTTAGCCAATTTAAGGTTTTCTTCAACTGGAAGGTGTGAACCGTCAAACATGATTGAAGTGTAACCAACTTCGATACACTCAAGTGCATCTTCGTAGTGACCGTGGTCAAGGTGAATAGCTACTGGTACAGTGATACCCATTGACTCAACAAGGTTAGCGATCAAGTTGCGAGCAACTTTGTAACCACCCATGTATTTAGCAGCACCCATTGAAGTTTGGATCAAAACTGGAGCTTTTTTAGCTTCTGCTGCGCGCAAGATAGCTTGAGTCCACTCAAGGTTGTTTGTGTTAAATCCACCAACTGCATAACCGTTGTCACGAGCTGCTTGGACAAATTTTTCTGCTGAAACGATTGCCATTTGTCAGGCCTCCTATATATTTTTTGGGACATCCCATTTACATTGTTCATTTTATCACTTTTTGATAAAAAAAGCTAGTTTTTCCCATACTTTAGATTGAATTTCTTCCAATCCAATCAATGTAACCCCTTTCTTCTCCTTAGTCCTGAGTGACTTTGGGATAACGTATGAAGAAACTCAAGCGATCGCCCTGCATCTCAAAATGATAAGGTAATTTCTCATGTTCTAATAAACTTTTGACCACAAAGATCCCCATCCCCGAACCCTTGGCCTTGCGACTAGCATTGTCAGAAAAAGACTGGGCCAGTTTTTCTTGTTCTTCAGGACTACAGCTATTCTCGATATAGAGCTCCCCTTCTCTTTCACCAATTCGAACCAAGCCGCCTGGAGTGGAGTGCTTGATAGCATTGCTGATGAGATTCGATAATATCAGTTTCATAACAGATGGGTTTATGTAAGCCTGCTGATGGGTTAGGCTAATGTCCACCTGAAGTTCTCTCTCCTTGGCGAGCAAAGCATAATCCTTGACCAGACTTTGCGTCATCTGGACTAGGTCAATGTTCTCCTTCTCCTCTCGCAATTCCTGAACAGAAGAAAGAGAAAGTATCTGGAGAACGTGGTGACTGAGGTCATCCACAATTCCCAAGGCAACTCCAAGATAGTGGTCTCTATCCTTATAACGGCCGACATTTTCTTTCATATTTTCGATTAGGATTTTGAGACTAGCCAGAGGTGTTTTCAATTCATGAGAGGCCCCTCGTAGGAACTCAACCTTCATCTTCTCCAGCTGGAGAATAGCTTCATTCTTGTCATGCAAGTCCGCAATGACAGTCAAGAGATGCTGGTAAAGGCTATTGATCTGTTCCTTAAGATCACCTATCTCATCCTTAGAGTCCACGCGCAACCGTACTTGAGCATCCAGTTCCATCATCCGACGGGTCACCCGCTTGATTTCCAAAATCGGGGCAACAATGGTTCGAGCGTAGATGTAGGCTACCAAGAGGGAAATCAGAAAGGATGCCAGCAAGGTATAAGGGAGAAATTGGAGACTAATCTGCTCTGCTTCCTTTTGCAGGTCCATGGAAGCTAGAAATTGAAGTGTCATAGTGCTACCATCTTGGGTTGTCACCTCACGCTCCTCGATAAAGAGAGAGGTGGTCTGGCGATTCGCGTCTAGTGGAAGATTGTCCTTGACCTCTAACTTGTCCTCAGTCATCTCTCCCTTGACAGCTCCTTTGATATCACTAGTCTGGGAATACAAGTCTAAGACTTGCTCGATACTCTGCCTATCCTTTCCTTCTAGGGACTGGGCAATGGCTGTCGCTTTCTGGCCAATGGTTTCCTGACGATGACTCAGATAAGTTGACGGAAAGAGAAAATAAATAGCTAAATGAAGACAAATAACCAGAACACTAAAAATCGAGAAGGTATAGATAAATATCTTTGTAAATAAACCTGTTCGTTTCATTTTCGCTCCAATTTATAACCAACATTGCGCACTGTGAGGATACAATCCAAGTCTAGCTTTTTCCGCAGTTCCTTGATGTAAACATCAATGACACGGTCAAAGGGAACCTCATCTGTCACCTTCCAGACGGCATCAATAATCTGAGAGCGGGTCAAGACTCGTCCTTCATTTTTTACCAGATAGTCCAAAATTTCCAACTCTTTGGCATTAATGGCCACTTCTTGACCTGCGAGGCTTGCACTGTAACTCTCAAAGTCCACCTTGGTGTCCTTATAGGAGAAGACTCGTCCTGTATCGTAGTAGCGCTTGAAAATCGCGTCTACCCTCACTTTTAAGAGGGAGAGGGAGAAGGGTTTTTCCAGATAGCCGTCTGCTAGAGAAGCAAAAGCACTCATCTTGTATTCTTCATCCTGAAAGGCTGTCAGCATCAAAACAGGAACCTGACTGGTCTTACGAATCTCCGCTAGGACTTCTAAACCATTGAGCTTGGGCATCTGGATATCCAGTAAAACTAGTGCTACTTCATAGCTGGAAAATTGTTCTAGGGCTTCCTCGCCGTCCGCAGCCTGAATGGTCTCATAACCACAATCTGTCAAATAGTCACTGATTCCCTCACGAATCATCTCTTCATCTTCTACAATTAAAATTTTCATAGAAAAACCTTTCACATTTCTTTAATTTTCTTTTAAATCATCCCTGTTTCATCCTGAAAGGAAAGGCTTTAGGGAGATGAAATACATAAAAATGCTACCTATATTATACCCCATTTAGGGGAGAATAGGTAGCAAGTTTTTTATTCGCTATCGAGCAAGAGTTCTTTTGGTTGTTTTCTAAGGAGATTGCTTGAAGCAAGCGCCATAACGAGAACCACTAGAACCAAGGCAAGGACAAAGACGATGATAAAGTCTGATGTCTGAATAGAAATATCTAGGCTCGACAAGGTCTTGCTAAAACCATCTACTTCTGCACCGCCACCAAGATTAGAGGCTTGAGCTGCCTTGCTGGCTTGCTTGGCAACACCTGAAGTGACATTGGCAAGAACGGTGTTTCCGATTGCACGCGCTGTGTAAGTAGCTAAGAAGTATGCAGAAACAAGAGCAGGGATGGCAATCAAGATGGATTCAGTGATGAATTGACCCAAGATACTTGCCTGCTTGAGACCGATAGAGAGGAGAATACCCACTTCCTTGCGACGGGCATTGATCCAAAGGCTGAGCAAGAGGGCAAGAAGAAGAACTGAGAAGCTCAAGCTACCCCAGAAGAGGAGGTTGGCCATCTTGTACATACCAGAGATGGATTGCTCAAGAGCTGGGTAGTTAGATGAGCTCTTAACGAGTGTATAGCTCTTCCAGTTGATACCACTGATGCCATTCAACTCTTTCATAACATCATCCAAGTTCTTGTCCGCTGTTACAAAGAAGGTTGCGTCCCCATAAATAGCTGTGTCTTCTGTATAACCATATAGTTTAGCAGCCGTATGGATGTCTGTGATAGCTGTGTTCTCGTATAGTTCTTGTGAGTAGGTTACTGCCGACTTATTGTGGCCATCAAAGAGTCCCTTGATTGTCACTTCGACTGTTTCCTTGGCTCCTTTTTCATTGTCTGCATCGTAGATATTAGAGTCTAGTTTAACCTTATCCCCTACTTTCCAGCCGTGTTTGGCTGCCAAGTCCTTGTGCAGGAGGATCTTGTCTTTGTCATCGTTGGTTAGGTGCTCACCTTCGACCAACTTATAAGAACCAGAGACAAACTTGTCTTCTTTAGAGGAGTCATTGACACCTGTAATCATCAAGCTACTTCCAAAATGTTTGGCACGGTCAGGTGTCAGATTTTTCTTGGTTTCTGGCGTTTCGATGAGTTCATATCCAGTCAAATCTCCGATAGCGTTGATGCGTTTCACATAAGACTCGATGGCCTTGTTTTCGGTGATTTTTTTGATATCTTCACCCTTAATATTCCCAGCACCACGTGGCGTTCCTTGATTGACGCGACGATTGATTTGCATGGAGAAGCTGTTGGTGATATTTTTAAAGGTCTCCTGAGAAGCCTTGGCAGTAGCTCCCTTGATTGACAAGCCAACCAAACTCAAGCTCGCCATGAGGAGAATAATCAGGAAGATGACAATCGATTTGAAAAACTTCCTTGTAACATAGGCAAATGCGTTGTGTAACATAGGTTCCCTTTCTAGATGTTGTTCTATTTCAATGTCTTATAACTTATATAAAATAATTTTTTACTATTTCCCTTAGATTGTGCGGACGGGAGGTAAAATTATCCAGTGGATGATTTTAGAAATCCAGGGAATTTCATCCCTAATTTTTGAGCCATATGTCTCAAAAATTCCGGCCTAGATAATAACAAAGTTATTATCTAGGCTATCACTACTGCGGGAAATAGTTGTTAATGATTCACTTCGGTTATTAGTACTATACACGTATCTGATTACCAACTAATACTATTTTAAAGTTTAATAACTAGATTCTATATTTCAGTCAGTTTCTTATCCTTCAACTCAAGTGTAATATCTGATGCTTGTGCCACTTCTTTGCTGTGAGTTACGACGATGACACATTTACCTGTTTTCTGGGCAAGTGATTTGAGCAGTTCGACAATATCTCCAGCAGTTTTAGGGTCCAGATTTCCTGTTGGCTCATCTGCTAAAATTACTGGAGCTTCTGATACCAAACTGCGAGCAATGGCAACACGTTGCTGTTGACCACCTGATAACTGGAGAACATTCCGCTTGATCTGACTTTCATCTAAACCAAGCTCAAGCAGTGTATCCTTGCTTGCCTTTTTGTTGACCAAGCGGATATTTTCCAGTGGAGAAAGATAATCTATCAAGTTATAATTTTGAAAGACCAGGGAAATATGGTGCATGCGATGGTAAGAATATCCCTTCTTACGAATGTCCTCTCCTTGAAAAAGGATTGAACCTTCAACAGGACTATCTAGACCAGCAAGTAGAGACAAGAGAGTGGATTTTCCTGCTCCTGACTCACCAATAATACTGTAAAATTTCCCGGGTTCAAAATTATAATTGATCTGATATAGGACTGCTTCAGCAGTGTTCTTATAACGGTAGGTAAGGTCTTGTAATTGTAATAAAGTCATGATTTCTCCTTCTTATACTCAATGAAAATCAAAGATCAAACTAGGAAGCTAGCTGCAGGCTGTACTTGAGTACGGCAAGGCGAAGCTAACGTGGTTTGAATTTGATTTTCGAAGAGTATTAACTAATAGATGATAAAATTTCTTTCGGCGATTTTCTAAATAAGAATACGAAACAAAGGGCTACTGATAAGCAACCAATCAGGAGCAGAAAGACATAGGATTCTGCAAAGGATAGGAGACTGGTTGATAGACCACTTGCTTTGGCCAGCGTGTCCTGTAAGGTTGCCTGATCTCCACTGGCTAGTACAGTTTGGAGTAGATAGGATGTGATGGCATTTCCTGCAACAAATGATGGAAGCAAAGCTCCGAGAGATACCAAAACTACCTCTAAACAGAACTGGAGGAAGATCGAACTCTTGCCTTTTCCAAGTGCCAGAAGAATTCCCACTTCGTAGACCCTTTCTCTCAACCAGAGAGACAAGACCAAAATTAAGGCTCCTGCTCCTGCTATCAACATCCCATAAAGGAAGATGGTGAGGAAGGTTTGGAAGGTTGCCACTGAGTCTTTGATTTGTTCAAAGGCCTTGTTTTCCTTCTCGACTTGGTAGCCTTGACTTTCTAAAGCCAAGTTTTCTACCTGCTTCATGAGTCCGTCCATTTCCTTAGGATTTTCTACATAGAAGCGAGCTGCACTGACTTGCGGTTCACTATTTCCCAGAAGCGTTTGGCTGCTTTCATAGTCTGTAAAGACTTGGTTTTCACTGAAGTCAGAAGACAAGCCTGTGAACTTTTCTTGTTTTTTACCAGAAAAGATACCGACAATTTCAAACTCTACTGTTTGCCCTTTTCCAGATTCTGACTGACCAGCATCCAAGCGAATCTTGTCGTGAAGCGAAAGACCGTTCTTCTTGGCCAACTCTTCGTGGATAAGGATTTTCTTGGAATCTCCTTTTTGAAGGTGTCGCCCTTCTTTTAGATTGAAAGCCGAACTGGTAAAGGTGACATCCTTGGATGAATCCTCGAGAGCCGTTAAGCTAACCAAGTTCTTGTCTGCAGCTGACAAATCATCACGTTCTACGCTCTGCTCACCACTCACCGCTTCCTTGTCTTTCAGTTTTGCGACCGTCTCAAGTTCAGGAGAGACATTTTCCAGTCCCTTAATCTTGCTCACGGATGCTAGGTCAGACAACTTGAAGGTCTGTCCATTTTCTATCTTTTTGATAGAAAA
Organism: Streptococcus oralis; assembly: GCF_019334565.1. Classification (NCBI taxonomy): domain Bacteria; kingdom Bacillati; phylum Bacillota; class Bacilli; order Lactobacillales; family Streptococcaceae; genus Streptococcus; species Streptococcus oralis. The sequence goes on from NZ_CP079724.1 coordinate 1,375,699, forward strand.
TGAAGTATTGAGTGATTTGTAAAGATTGCTTTCTACTGTTTTGTTGGACTTCATCAGAGTCAAACAGGCTGAAATTCCTGCTAAAAGGACAAATAAAATCAGAAATAAAATAAAACTTCTCAGTCGTTTTCTGCTGACATAAGCCCAAGCTCTTTGGATTGGATTCATTTGTCACCTCCATGTTTGTAAGACTATTATAAAATCCAAATATGAAATGTTTATGAAATCGAAAATTTTTTTGATTTATTTTTGAAAAAAACAAAAAAGCTAGCAAACGCTAACTTTCCTTCTTATATAAGGATGTATAGTACCAATCAAAAATCTACTTCATTTTAAAAATGATAGTCACATCTTTCTGATTAGTATTTTTCCATCTCCTAAGTTCTTCATTTTCTGACTTGTGTTTGAGGAAATTCTTGATAGGATGAAATGGAAAACTCAGTTTAAATGTTCTGATACAATGACTGTTCTTGATGCCAATATTTTTCGATATAGGAAACGTAGCCTCTAATCTTATTTGTAAAAACAAAAAAGAGCTAGCCAAAGCTAACTCTTACCCTATGCGGAGAGAGGGACTTGAACCCTCACGACCTAAAGCGGTCACAGGATCCTTAGTCCTGCGCGTCTGCCAATTCCGCCATCCCCGCGTCGATTACTTTACTAGTATATCAACTTTCAAAATCTTTGTCAACACTTTTTTCAGATTTTTTTCATTTTTCCAACAGTCTTATAGTTCAATTTCAGCAAGGTTTTCATCCAGTAATTTTGCTCCCAATGTGTTCTTAAAATGCCCAAGAGCAAACTGATGATTTTCTGGCCAAATAGAGGCAACTGCAGGCTTGACAATCTCGATTTGATAACCTAAATTATAGGCATCAATAGCCGTATGAAGGACGCAAATGTCCGTCAGGACTCCAGTTAAGATAACAGTATCAACCCGACGTTCCCGCAAACGGATATCTAAGTCCGTTCCTGAAAATGCTGAATAGTGACGTTTGTCCATCCAAAAGACGCGACTATCCGCCTCATGCTCAGCATAAAAATCAGCTAGGGGGCCATAAAGGTTACGCCCACTAGTTCCGATGATATTGTGCGGTGGAAAAAGCTTACTTTCTGGGTGGAATGTATCCTTCTCCTCATGAGCATCAATGGTAAAAAAGACATAATCCCCACGTTCAAAAGCCAGTCTGGTTACCTGATCAATGGCTTTTGATATTGCTTGAGCGGGTGCTCCAGCAGTTAGCTTTCCATGATCTGCTACGAAATCCTCTGTATAGTCAATCGAGATTAAAGCTTTTGCCATTAGTAATCCCTCTTTTTCACTTCCTCAAAAATATCACCAATTAGAACTTTGAGATAAGTCCCCTTCATTCCTAATGAACGACTCTCAATAATTCCCGCTGACTCCAGTTTACGAAGCGCATTGACAATCACTGAGCGTGTAATGCCAATACGGTCTGCAATAACAGACGCAGTCAGCTGCCCTTCATTTCCATCCAATTCAGCTAAAATAGCTGATACGGCACGAAGTTCTGAATAGGAAAGGGTGTTGACCGCCATGGTAACAGCCGTACGACGGCGAATATTCTTCTCATCTTCTTCACGTTGGAAGTTCAACAGTTGAATTCCCACAACCGTGCTCGCAATCTCGACAAGGATCAAATCTTCATCTTCAAATTTCTTGTCATTGCGCCAAATGATCAAGGAACCTAGACGAATCCCTGATACATGAATCGGAGCGATGGTTGTCAACCCATCTGGAAAGTCCGCACGACTCTCTACAGGGAAAATGGTCAAATCATGTTCAACAGGAAGATTGGCTTCCGTGTCATAAATCATGTTTGCCCCTTGTACATAGACCTCAGGGAAGGTTTTGGTTTGGAAGAATTGTTCTACACGGTCATTATTGGTCTTATAACGCATAAAGTAACCCAAGAGACGTCCCTTGTTATTCACAATACAAGCGTTACAGTCAATAATATCAGCTAACTGGCGTGTAATCGCATTGTAAGGAAGTTCATCTTGAAGTTGCTCCTCAGAGCGCTTCAAGATGGAAGTAATTTTTCTTGTTTTTTCTAATAAATGTGCCATTTTTTACCTCGCATTTAATCGCTATCATTATAACATAAAGAGCCTGAATTTTCAATTATTATCTGAAAATTGCTTATTTAATTGCAATTTTGAACAGCAAAAATATTTTAGAAAAAAAGCAATTTTTTATTGACATCCTATTTTATTTTTGATATTATAACATTATAAGAAGATGACATGATAAATCCCTTTCCGTTTCACCTATCCTTTACTATCAACCATCTTCTTTTACCCTTGGTCTCCTTATATATAAAAGCGATTCACCCAGTGAATCGCTTTTTTCTATTTGTCTCCTTTGTTACGAATAACAAAGCCGGTCTTCTTTTCGCTTGAAGTGTTGCGAGGTTTTTTATTGTCTTTATTACGGTAACGTCTGTCTTTATCAAAACGATCGTTCCCACGACTGCCTTTTTTGAAATCATCACGGCGACCATTGCCGCGGCGATCACGGTCTCGACGGTCGTCCCCACGACGGCCTCCACGACCTCCCTTACCTTTGCCACCGAAGCCATTACCTGATGGTTTAAATGGCAGTGGTTTTTCACGTGCAATCTCAACTTCTGGAAGGCTGTCAGGATCTTGGACAGTCAGACTTAAGATATACATAGCCAATTCTTCAGGACTAAATTCAGCCGCTAATTTACGAGCGTCTTTAGCAAATTTCTCAAAGTTGGAACAAATTTCTTCATTTGCGAAATCACGTTCGATTTTCTTGAGCGCCACTTGCTTTTTAGCTTGGAAGGCTTCTTCCGCTGTTGCTGGTTTCAAGCCTTTCATGCGCTTCTTAGTCAAGTTTTCAATAATTTGAAGGTAGCCCATTTCATTTGGAGAAACAAAGGTAATGGATTGACCTGACTTACCAGCACGACCTGTACGGCCGATACGGTGAACGTAACTTTCAGGATCTTGTGGAATATCGTAGTTGTAGACATGGGTCACACCTGAGATATCCAAACCACGTGCTGCCACGTCAGTCGCAACTAGAACATCAAGATTCCCATTTTTAAAATCACGAAGGACACGAAGACGTTTATTTTGGTCTAAGTCACCATGAATTCCTTCAGCACGGAAGCCACGAATTTTAAGTCCACGAGTCAATTCATCTACACGGCGTTTGGTACGACCAAATACGATAGCAAGTTCTGGTTGTTCCACATCCATGAGACGTGTCATAGTATTAAATTTCTCTTGTTCCTTGACACGGATATAGTACTGATCCACTAGCTCTGTTGTCAATTCCTTGGCAGCAATCTTCACATGCTCTGGGTCTTTCATAAACTGAACACCGATACGTTTGATAGCATCTGGCATGGTTGCTGAAAAGAGCAAGGTTTGACGATTTTCAGGGACACGGGAAATGATGGCTTCAATGTCTTCAAGGAAGCCCATGTTGAGCATTTCATCCGCTTCGTCAAGAATCAGAGTTTCAATATCTTGTAATTTCAAGGCCTTCCGTTTAATCAAGTCCAAGAGACGGCCTGGTGTTCCTACCACGATGTGGGCACCAGATTTAAGAGCCTTAATTTGTTTTTCAATGCTGGAACCACCGTAAACTGAGCGAACTTTCACTCCTTTGCTACGGCCAAAGCGGAACAGTTCTTCTTGGCTTTGGACAGCGAGTTCACGAGTTGGAGCGATAACCAGGGCTTGGATGGTCGCTTCTTCTGTACGGATTTTTTCAAGGGTTGGCAAGCCAAAGGCTGCAGTTTTTCCTGTACCTGTCTGAGCTTGACCGATAACGTCTTTTCCTTCGAGAGCCAAGGGAATGGTCTGTTCTTGGATGGGACTGGCTTCTACAAATCCAGCTTTTTCAATCTCTGCTAGCAATTCAGCAGACAAGTTAAATTCATTAAATTTCACGTTATTCTTCTTTCTAAAGGTGGTGCGAAGCCACCCTATAGGGCTTTAGTTTATACTTTTCTTTTCATGACGTATCTTCTACAAAAAAGAGATACCATGTTGCTTCTTTTCCACGAAAGAAAAGTACTAGTTTCTTTGCAACCTATCTAGTATAACACAAGAGGGAAGCAAAAGATAGTAGAATCCTTTAGGAAAATCATGTAAACGATTTTTTAACAGTAAAGTGGCCTGAAACTTCTTTTTCAAAGGATTTGAAGGGACCATTTCAAGCTCACTTCATTTCCCGTAGCAGAATTGTGCAAAAGTTTTTTTCTTGTGCTAGAATGAAATGCGAATAGGAGGAAGATAAATGTTAACTTATGATTTAATCGTTATCGGATTTGGTAAAGCGGGGAAAACACTAGCTGGTAAATTGGCTTCAGCTGGTAAAAAAGTTGCCCTCGTTGAACGTAGCAAGGCTATGTACGGCGGAACTTGTATCAACATCGGTTGTATCCCGACTAAAACCTTACTAGTTGCTGCTGAGAAAGACTTGTCTTTTGAAGAAGTGATTGCTACTAAAAACACGATCACTGGTCGCCTCAATGGTAAAAACTATGCGACTGTTGCGGGTACAGGCGTGGATATCTTTGATGCGGAAGCTCACTTCCTTTCAAACAAAGTCATCGAAATCCAAGCTGGTGACGAAAAACAAGAACTCACTGCTGAAACTATCGTTATCAACACTGGTGCTGTTTCAAACGTCTTGCCAATCCCTGGACTTGCTACAAGCAAAAACGTCTTTGACTCAACAGGTATCCAAAACTTGGACAAATTGCCTGAAAAACTTGGAGTTCTTGGTGGCGGAAACATCGGTCTTGAATTTGCAGGTCTTTACAACAAACTTGGAAGCAAGGTTACAGTCCTAGATGCCTTGGATACTTTCCTACCTCGTGCAGAGCCTTCCATTGCAGCTCTTGCTAAACAATACATGGAAGAAGACGGTATTGAATTACTTCAAAACATCCGTACTACTGAAATCAGAAACGACGGTGACCAAGTCCTTGTCGTAACTGAAAACGAAACGTACCGTTTCGACGCTCTTCTCTACGCAACTGGACGTAAACCAAACGTAGAACCACTTCAACTTGAGAATACGGATATTGAACTAACGGAACGTGGTGCTATCAAGGTAGACAAACATTGTCAAACAAACGTTCCTGGTGTCTTTGCAGTCGGAGATGTCAACGGTGGACCTCAATTTACCTACATTTCACTTGATGACTTCCGTGTTGTCTACAGCTACCTTGCTGGAGATGGCAGCTACACACTTGAAGACCGTCTCAATGTGCCAAACACTATGTTCATCACACCTGCACTTTCACAAGTTGGTTTGACTGAAAGCCAAGCAGCTGATTTGAAACTTCCATACGCAGTGAAGGAAATCCCTGTTGCTGCCATGCCTCGTGGTCACGTAAATGGCGACCTTCGTGGAGCCTTCAAAGCTGTTGTGAATACTGAAACAAAAGAAATTATTGGTGCAACTATCTTCTCAGAAGGTTCTCAAGAAATCATCAACATCATCACTGTTGCCATGGACAACAAGATTCCTTACACTTACTTCACAAAACAAATCTTCACTCACCCAACCTTGGCTGAGAACTTGAATGACTTGTTTGCGATTTAAGTTTTCAGATATTCTCCACAAGACAAGCATCCATTTCGATGTTTGTCTTTTTCTATCCAGTCTATAGTTTCCTTGCAAGATTATTTGTGCTTTTAGCTGTAAAAGCTTATAATATAAATGTAGGATGTTGTCTTCATTTTCTGTTCAAAAAGGAGGCTAGTCACATGGGAAAGCAAGTTAAACTACCAACACACTCTCCTTTTTCCTTTCTATTTAAAGGAAAAAATCCGGCTATGAAAACACTGGTTTTCTGTGTCAGTATAGTCTTCATTTTTCTCCTGCTTTGCTGGGTACTTTTTCGCTTGATTTCACCTCAAAAACAGCGATTCACAGTCAATCAAGCTGCTGATTTTTACCTTGTTAATTCGAAATCCATTCAAAGTTATCAGTTGCAAAACGATCAGTTTCAGCTCACGAAGACCGAGGACGTTTCTATTGCAGAAGATGTCAATTTCTGGTTTCCTCAGGGACGGTTTGACAATCGCTATCTCGTCTTTTCATCTGGAAATACCAGAGGGAAAGCATCCACTCAGAGCATCGTATCCCTTGACTTTCAGACAGGGGACATCCGGAAAACTTCAACTCCCTTCTATGCTTATTCGGGAGCTGGAATATCAGACAAGTTCTTCTACACAGGCCAAACATACTGAGGATGGGGTTCTCAGTATGTTTGATATCTCGGGAAAGCTGATCACTCAGAAAACATTCTCCGAATCCACTTCCTTTCCAATCCAGTTTCATGGAAGAGGGAATCGCCTCTACCTCGGTCTGGGATTTCATGATGAGTCCCGTCAACGATCCGCTTTAGTGTTCGATGGTTATTTAGTTGAATTGGACGAAAATGATCAACTAAAAGAATTGTCTCGCACACCTCTGACAAGCGAAGGAAAGATCGTTGAAATGTTGACGTCTTCTGAATTAATCGGTGACAATTATTACAGTAGTGTTGCTTATACCCGAAATACAGAAACTTTCTCTAAAGATCCAGACAATCGCATACTTGTTATGAACTTGTCTAGCAAAGAGAAGCACTTCATCACGCTACCAGAGGACAATCCAAATCTTCTTTATAAAACACCGAAAGAGGATCGTTTGATTGTAAAACATGAGGCGGATGGAAATGATCGCTGCGCCTTATCTATTGTCAATCTCTCTGATGAATCTAGCTATCTAATCAATGTCAGAAAAGATTTACCTGACTCTACCGAAGAGATAATACACATCGATACAAGTTTGACAAACAAGGTATTAGTCGTAACCAATCAACATTTGTTATTGTATTCCTTAGAAAATGGGCAACTTCTAACCAAAACAAAACTGGAACTGAAGCAAAATGACTTCCCAATCGCAACTTGGTTTCAGAACTAATCACTCACAGCCCTCTTAGGGCTGTTTTTGTTTCTGCGAAATCTCAAAACTGTCTTTTCCCTCTTTTATGATATAATAGAAACATGAAATTAAAAACTACTTTGGGCCTTCTTGCTGGGCGTTCTTCCCACTTCGTTTTAAGCCGTCTTGGCCGTGGAAGCACGCTCCCAGGAAAACTCGCCCTTCAATTTGATAAAGATATTTTACAACATCTAGCGAAGAACTACGAGATCGTCGTGGTAACTGGAACCAATGGAAAAACCCTAACAACTGCCCTCACTGTCGGCATTTTAAAAGAAGTTTATGGTCAGGTTCTGACCAATCCAAGCGGTGCCAATATGATTACAGGGATTACGACAACTTTCTTGACTGCCAAATCTTCTAAAACTGGAAAAAACATTGCCGTTCTAGAAATTGACGAGGCCAGTCTTTCTCGTATCTGTGACTACATCCATCCTAGCCTTTTTGTCATCACTAATATTTTCCGTGACCAGATGGATCGCTATGGTGAGATTTACACGACTTATAACATGATTTTGGATGCCATTCGTAAGGTGCCTACGGCTACTGTTCTCCTCAATGGTGACAGTCCACTTTTCTACAAACCAGCTATTCCAAACCCAGTACAGTATTTTGGTTTTGACTTGGAAAAAGGACCAGCCAAACTAGCTCACTACAATACCGAAGGAATCCTCTGTCCTGACTGTCAAGGCATTCTCAAATATGAGCACAATACCTATGCCAACTTGGGGGCCTATATCTGTGAAAATTGTGGCTGCAAACGTCCTGATCTAGACTATCGTTTGACAGAACTGGTTGAGTTGAGCAACAATCGCTCCCGCTTTGTCATTGACGGGCAAGAATACGGCATTCAAATCGGTGGACTCTATAATATCTACAATGCTCTTGCTGCGGTTGCCATCGCCCGTTTTCTCGGGGCTGATTCGCAACGGATCAAGCAAGGATTTGATAAGAGCCGTGCTGTCTTTGGACGCCAGGAAACCTTCCATATCGGTGATAAAGAATGTACTCTCGTCTTGATTAAAAATCCTGTTGGCGCTACCCAAGCTATCGAGATGATCAAACTAGCGCCTTATCCATTTAGTTTATCTGTTCTTCTTAATGCCAACTATGCTGATGGGATTGACACCAGCTGGATCTGGGATGTTGACTTTGAACAAATCACTGACATGGACATTCCTGAAATCAACGCTGGTGGTGTTCGTCATTCTGAAATCGCGCGTCGTCTACGAGTGACAGGCTATCCAGCTGAGAAAATCACTGAAACAAGCAATCTGGAACAAGTTCTCAAGACCATTGAGAACCAAGATTGTAAGCATGCCTATATCCTGGCTACCTATACTGCTATGCTTGAATTCCGCGAACTGCTGGCTAGTCGTCAGATTGTTAGAAAGGAGATGAACTGATGGTTTATACTTCACTTTCCTCAAAAGCTGGCAACTACCCTTATCAGCTCAACATCGCCCACCTCTATGGAAACCTCATGAATACCTACGGGGACAATGGAAACATCCTCATGCTCAAGTATGTAGCTGAAAAGCTGGGGGCTCATGTAACGGTTGACATCGTTTCTCTCCATGATGACTTTGACGAAAATCACTACGATATCGCCTTTTTCGGTGGGGGTCAAGACTTTGAACAAAGTATTATTGCAGGAGACCTACCTGCTAAAAAAGAGAGCATTGACAACTACATCCAAAACGACGGAGTAGTTCTCGCTATCTGCGGTGGTTTCCAACTATTGGGGCAATATTATGTTGAAGCTTCAGGGAAACGCATCGAAGGGCTAGGAGTCATGGGCCACTACACCCTCAACCAGACCAATAACCGCTTTATCGGTGACATCAAGATTCATAATGACGAATTTGATGAAACCTATTATGGATTTGAGAATCACCAGGGCCGTACCTTCCTCTCAGATGACCAAAAACCACTGGGACTGGTTGTCTATGGAAATGGAAACAACGAAGAAAAGGTCGGCGAAGGAGTTCATTACAAGAATGTCTTTGGTTCCTACTTCCACGGACCTATCCTCTCTCGTAATGCCAATCTGGCTTATCGCCTAGTCACTACTGCACTCAAGAAAAAATACGGACAGGACATCCAACTCCCTGCCTATGAGGACATTCTCAGCCAAGAAATCGCTGAAGAATACAGCGACGTCAAAAGCAAGGCTGACTTTACCTAAACTAAGGAAAAATAGATCAAAGAACTCCCCTATCTTGTCGGGGTTCTTTTTGCCTGTTCTTTTACCCTTCCCCCTTGCAATTTCTCTCATTTTTTGCCAAAATAGAGGGGTAGAAAGAAGGTAGCATATGTCTAAATTACAACAAATCGTAACATATCTTGAATCAGAAAAACTAGACGTCGCTGTCGTATCTGACCCCGTCACTATCAATTACCTCACTGGCTTTTACAGTGATCCCCATGAACGCCAAATGTTCCTATTTGTTCTAGCAGATCAGGAACCTCTCCTCTTTGTCCCAGCCCTTGAAGTAGAACGTGCGAGTAGCACCGTTTCCTTCCCAGTTGTCGGATATGTGGATTCTGAAAATCCATGGCAAAAAATCAAAAACGCTTTGCCTCAACTTGACTTCAAACGTGTCGCTGTTGAGTTTGACAATCTCATCTTGACCAAATACCATGGTCTGAAAACTGTCTTTGAAACTGCTGAGTTTGAAAACCTCACTCCTCGCATCCAACGCATGCGCCTCATCAAATCAGCTGACGAAGTCCAAAAAATGATGGTTGCAGGTCTCTATGCCGACAAGGCGGTCAAAGTTGGTTTTGATAATATTTCTCTTGATAAGACTGAGACAGATATCATTGCACAAATCGACTTTGCCATGAAACGTGAAGGCTATGAAATGAGTTTTGATACCATGGTATTGACTGGTGATAATGCTGCAAATCCACACGGAATTCCTGGTGCAAACAAGGTCGAAAAAGACGCCCTTCTCCTCTTTGACCTCGGTGTTATGGTTAATGGCTACGCCTCAGACATGACTCGTACAGTAGCTGTCGGCAAACCAGACCAGTTCAAGAAGGATATTTACAACTTAACCCTTGAAGCCCAACAAGCTGCCCTTGACTTTATCAAGCCAGGTGTAACAGCTCATGAAGTGGACCGCGCCGCCCGTGAAGTCATCGAAAAAGCCGGTTACGGCGAGTACTTCAACCACCGTCTTGGTCACGGTATCGGTATGGATGTCCACGAATTCCCTTCTATCATGGAAGGAAATGACATGGTCATCGAAGAAGGCATGTGCTTCTCTGTTGAACCAGGCATCTATATCCCTGGTAAGGTCGGTGTTCGTATCGAAGATTGCGGTGTTGTTACCAAGGATGGCTTTGACCTCTTTACAAGCACCAGCAAAGATTTGCTTTATTTTGATTAAACTTAGAGACAAGCAAAAAGTCAGCTGTTGAAGCTGACTTTTTTATTTTATCTTCTTAACACTCTGAAAGACTACAAACCCCACAACCATTCCCAAGGTATTTTGCAGGAAGTTTGGAAGAATTTCTGGTAAGGCTGCTGACCAGCCATTCATTAGGGTTGAGCCCAGAGCGTAGCCACTTACCATGACGATAGTAGCTAAGACTAGGCCCAGCCATTGCCATTTCCCTTTAAAACCTGCAAAAAATCCTTGCAAGCCATGGTTTACCAAGCTAAAGAACATCCACTGTGGATAGCCTGATAGAAGGTCAAGCAGAAAAGCTGCTAGTCCTCCAACGACAGCTCCTTCTTTACTGCCAAAGTAAAAGGCAGTAAAGAAAATACCTGCGTCCAAGAGAGTCAATATTCCTGTTGGCGTTCCAATTTTCAAGTAATAACCTAGGACTACTGAAAGAGCGGTTAAAAGGGATACAAGGGCGATTTTAGTTGTTTTGGTTTGCTTCATATTGTCTTACTCCATATTGATCTGCTTGTGCAATAGCACGGTAAACGAAAGCTTTTGAGCTCTCTACTGCTGGTAAAAGTTCATCCCCTTTAACCAAGTGACTGGCGATGCTTGAGGCAAAGGTACAACCTGCACCAGCATTTTGGCTTTGAATGACTAGGTTTTCTAGAACAGTAAAAGTTTGTCCATCATAAAAGACATCCACAGCCTTGTCCTGACTGAGGCGATTGCCTCCCTTGATAATGACTGCTGGCGCTCCTAAATCATGCAATTTCTGCGCTGTAGCTTTCATGTCTTCCAAAGTTTTGATTTCCTGACCAGCCAATAATTCTGCTTCAGGAAGATTTGGCGTAATCACACTGACATGAGGGAAAAAACGAATCAACTCTTGGCAGAGCTCACTAACAGCCACGTCGTGCGTTTCCTTGCAGACCAAAACGGGGTCCAATACCACAGGCACTCCTGGACGTTGCTTGATAAAGTCTAAGGCTTTCTCAGCCACACTGACAGTAGGGAGAAGGCCAATCTTAATCCCTGCAAACTCCACATCACGCAAGCTATCTAATTCATGTTGAAAAATGGCATCGTCAGTTGGAAAGACTTCAAAGCCCTTTTCGGTCAAGGCCGTCAAACAAGTCACTGCTACAAAGCCATGCAGGCCATTCAAGGTATAGGTAGCCAAATCAGCTGACAGACCTCCACCACTAAAAATATCATTCCCAGAAAGTGCTAAAATACGATTATTCTTCATATCGAATCTCCTTCAAATACAAGCCATTTGGTGCCGCAGTGGGACCAGCAAGTTGCCTATCTTTCTTCTCCAAAATCAAGTCAATCTGCTCAACTGGCATGCGGTTGTTGCCGATTTTGAGAAGAGTCCCCACCATATTACGAATCTGTTTATATAAGAATCCATTACCGGAAAAGGTGAAGGTTAAAAACTGACCTGTCTCATCGACTGTTAAACTCGCTTCTGTGATGGTGCGAACCTTGTCCTCCACACTAGTCCCAGAGGCTGTAAAACCGGTGAAATCATGGGTTCCCTCTAATTTTTTGATTGCCATCTGCATGCGTTCCACATTGAGCGGATAAGGAAAGTGAGTGGCATAGTGACGGCGCATAGGATTTTTGGGACGCCCTCTATCCACGATAAACTCATAGGTCTTGCTATGTTTTGCATAGCGGCAATGAAAATCATCCGCCACAAGCTCCATCGAGATTACATCGATATCTTCAGGAGATTGGGTATCCAGAGCAAAACGAAGCTTCTCCTCATCCATCTGATAGGGGAGATCAAAGTGGATGACCTGACCAAGAGCATGAACCCCACTATCCGTCCGACCAGCACCGTGAACAGCGATGGCTTGCCCCTTATTCAGTCTCGTTAAGGTTTTTTCGATTTCCTCTTGAACGCTCCGCGCATGAGGCTGGCGCTGAAAACCAGCAAAGGCATACCCGTCATAGGAAATGATTGCTTTATATCTTGTCATAACTTCTATTTTATCAAGAAATAATCCTGCAAACAAGTTCAAAGAACACAAATTGTCTGGGTACAGAAGTGATAAAGAAAAAGCTAGGAATCAATCCTAAGCTTTCTTTTGTAGTACAAACATCACAAATATAGAGGTCGCGATTAAGCAGAGTCCTAGAATGGTGAAAATCATCATACTGTTCTGAGTTATCATGCCGACAGCCCCCAAAACGAATGGTGTGGTAAAGGCACCAAAGCTACATCCTAACACTGCGAAGGAAGTTGCTTGATTAAGGAGCTTGGCTGGAATTCTCTCCGATAAAATCTGAAAGACAGTGGTCAAGGCTACGCTGTAGGCAAAACCTGCCACAACACTTCCAACTACCATCACACCCAATGACGGAGACAAGGCAATCACAATCTGACCCAATCCAAAGGTGATACCTGACCAAAGGAGCAACCTTTCTTTAAACAGAGAGATAAAGAAAGAAAAACTCACACCTGCCAAGATACCAATCAACTGCATGATACTTAAAATCAAACTCGATAACTGGGCATCCCCTAGACCTCTTTCCACCATCAGACTAGGAATACGAATGGTGATAGCTGTATTGGTGCAGACAACAACTGCTGCTTCGACAGCCAATAGAAAAATTAAGCCTTTCATCTGTCCTGTCAGACGAGCGCTTTCAACCTCTTTTTTCTTAGTCTCTTTCTTTTCTTTGCCATAAGGGACAAATAGCAGATAAAGGATCAACACTAAAAATCCAGCACTATAAGCTAAAAAGGTCGCTGTCCATCCAAAGGAAAGGAGTTGACCTACCATTAGAGTTAAAATCGAAGCACCAACCACCTCTGCTGATCCGCGGAGACCCAGCATCTGGATCCGTGTCTTTCCGTGATAGCGTTCACTGATAATGGAAATGGCCTTGGCATTAATCATCCCCACACCCAAACCAAATAAAATCCGCATAGCAAAGACAAAGTTATAATCCTGATACCAGAAGGGAGCTGTTCCACCGATAGAGAGGATGACAAGGCCCAGACTAATCTGAAGACGTTCAGGCAACAAACGTTCCAAAACCCCATTTAAGACTAGCATGATCATAATCCCAAAAGAAGGGAGGCTAACGAGAAGCTCAATTTGTTCTTTGGGATAGCCCTGATAGTAGTCAAACATAGCTGGTAGAGCACTCGAGATGGAAAAGGAAGTAATCAAAACGAGGGAGAGGGCTAGAATGCTAGCCCGTTCTAAATATTGTTTCATGGATTCTCTTTCTGTTTTTTTCTCTCACTATCATATCTTTTTTTATAGGATATGGCAAGAAAAGAAGGAGCCCAACTGACATAGGGACTCCGTCCTAATTTCCTTTACAGGAAGACTATTTTCGCTTGAATTGCTTGATCAGGTAGAAGATAAATCCTGCAACCATATAGGCCACAAAGATAATCAAACACCATTTAATAACCACGTCCCAACCTTTAGCCACATCTAAAAAGAAATAAGGGAAAGGACTAACCTTGGAATTTGGTACCGGTAGTTTCAATACTAAGCCATTAAAAAGGGCAAAAAGCATGTAAACCAAGGGCAAGATGGTCCACAATACTGGATCCCAGATCTTGTATTGACCTTGCTTATCAAATAATAAGGTATCAGCTAGAAACCAAAGTGGAACGATATAGTGACAGAGGAAATTTTCCAAACGGTAAAAATCAGTCGCTATCGGCGCTAACATAAAATGGTAAATGACACAAGTAATCATGATACTCATGGTAACTCCGCCCTTGAGACGGAGTAGACGCTGACTTTGCCAATTTTCACCAGATCGTCTCATCACATAAAGCAGGTAAGCTGTAAAAACTGTTACCAAGAGATTGGATAGCACTGTGTAGTAAAGGAGCATACCAAAACCACCTCGCTTGGTAATCTCTAGGTAAACTCCTGTGAAAGCCGCTAAGAACAAGAGCACACGGCTATAAAAGATAAATTTCAGGTTCATTTTCATGGCTAGATCTTCTTAACAAATTCTGACTTGAGTTTCATAGCTCCAAAACCATCAATCTTACAGTCGATGTTGTGGTCACCTTCTACGATACGGATATTTTTAACACGAGTTCCTTGTTTCAAATCCTTTGGCGCACCTTTTACTTTCAAATCCTTGATGAGGGTTACAGTATCACCGTCAGCCAATTTATTTCCATTAGCATCGATAGCAACAACACCTTCTTCTACTTCTGCAACTTCTGCAGGATTCCACTCATAGGCACACTCTGGGCAGACCAAGAGACTTCCGTCTTCGTAGACATATTCTGAATTACATTTTGGGCAATTTGGTAAGTTGTTCATAAGTCCTCCTTAAACTAACAATTATTCTTTAAAATTCATATGTTATTGAACAGCAACTATTATACCGTAAAATCCTACTTTTGACAATGTGTCCTAAGTCCAGCAAACAAAAAAATCATGCAACTGTTTACAGTTACATGACTTTTAAAAGATGATTGGTCATGGGCACTTATCAGATACCTCATGATAAAAGGGGTAGCAACTATATTTTACAAACCAGGAGCTTGTCCAAGTTCTGCTGTAAGCATCCAAACTGTTTTCTCAAGTTCAGCCTTAGCCCCAACAAAGATATCGTTTGTAACATCATCGCCTTCTTCATCTGTCACATCCAAAGCTTTTTGGAAAAGAGCAATGAGGTAGCGGTAAATCGCTAGAACACGTTCCAAGCTTTCTTCAACGTTACGGAATTCTCCTTCTTCTTCTTCGATTTCACTGTGTTGAAGGAATTCTGTCAAAGTTGAGTAAGGTTTGCCACCAAGAGTGATCAAACGTTCACTGATTTCGTCAAGATAGCCATCAAGGCTGTCCATGTATTCATCCATTTTTGGATGCCATACGAGGAAACCACGACCACGCATATACCAGTGAACTTGGTGAAGGGCAATGTGAGCCACATACAAGTCTGCTACTGCTTGGTTCAATACTTCCTTTGTTTTTGCCAATGCTACTGGCGCTGTTTTAGATAATGTTGTTACGTCTTTTACTGCTTCTTTTTTCAATTCAACCATATTGATCACCTCATAATATTATTTTTGCAACCATATTTATTGATTACTATCTCAGTATACTACTCCTAGTAGACAAAAGCAAGAAAATTAACCCATATTAAAAAAGTTGTAATTGACTGATAATTTAAGAAAAATATACAGTCTTTAAAAAAAAGACAGTCTTAGCAGACTGTCTGGAATAACTTAAATTATTTTACAAAATCAAGCAATGCCAAGAAGCTTTCAGCTTCAAGTGACGCACCACCTACAAGGGCACCGTCCACGTCTGGGCAAGCCATGTATGAAGCAACGTTTTCAGGTTTAACTGAACCACCGTATTGAACACGAACTTTGTCAGCAACTTCTTGACCAAAGTCTGCAGCTACAACGTCACGAACGACTTTACACATTTTTTGTGCATCGTCTTGTGAAGCTGATTTACCAGTACCGATAGCCCAGATTGGCTCATAAGCGATAACGGATGCAGCAACTTGCTCAGCAGTCAATCCAGCCAAAGCAGCAGATACTTGAGCACCTACGAATTCAGCTGCTTTACCAGCTTCGTAAGTTTCAAGTGACTCACCACAACAGATGATTGGAAGCATACCGTTTGCAAAGATTGCTTTTGCTTTTTTGTTGATGTCTTCGTCAGTTTCGTGGAAGTAGTCACGGCGTTCTGAGTGACCGATCACAACGTAGTCTGTACCGATTTCTTTCAAAACTTGTGGGCTTGTTTCACCAGTGAAAGCACCTGCATTTTCAAAGTAGCAGTTTTGAGCAGCAACTTTAAGGTTAGTTCCTTTAGCAGCAGCAAGAACAGTTGTCAAGTCAAGTGCAGGAACTGCGATACCAGCTTCAACAAGGTCTGATGAAGGAAGTTTGGAGGCAACGGCTTCAACGAATGCTTTTGCTTCTTCTGGATTTTTGTTCATTTTCCAGTTACCAGCGATAAATGGTTTACGTGACATTTCACATACCTCTTTTTTCATTTTATTTTCTATTATTTTATCATATTTATAAAGAGCTTGCAAACCTTACTCTAATTTTCAAGATTTTTCAAGCGACTAATCTTGCCACAAATTCATGGCATCGAGAAAATCAGCTGAAGCTTGAACTTGTTTAGGATTGTTGGCTTCTCGCTCTGCTCGTTTGGCCTCTACTTGGGCAACAGACTGGATGCCTTCATGGCGCCAGTTTCGTAGGATTGCCTGAATATATTTCCAGTTTGGCTTGCCATTGAGAACGGCCTCTCGGAGAGCCTCCTTGATCAAATCCGCCCTAACTCCATCTTCTTTGACAGTCTTAGAAAGATCCTCGATTTCAAATGGTGTTAATAAGCGTCCCAATTCTTGCTGAAAAGTTTCAACCAGATCCTTCAATTGATTCTGCGGGTTGGGGGCAGTTGTATCTGGAGTTTGGTTGTCTAGCAAGCTATCCAAGCGTTCAAAAGCCAAACTAGCATCAAAAATCAGCTCAATTTCCCCATTTAGTTCAATGGTCCGATATTGTAGCAAACCATTTTCAGTCAAATTCGAAATGGATTGGTTGACATCTGCCACCTCTTTCCCAATGATTTCAGCAATCTGGCTAGGCGAAACATCTCCTAAGGCTGTGGTGTTTTGTAGATAGAAAAATTGCCAGACGAGAAAATCTTCGCTGGAAGGAAAGAGTTCCTTAAAATGCAAGAGCAGGGCACTTGGCAAAACCAAGTTCCCTGATTTAAAAGCGTCAAAATATGTCATAATTCCTCTTATAAATATCCAAATGAAGCTGCATCGTCCTCTACCTTTTTCCAGTCAAAAGGAGTTTCCTGATAAACGGCATAGTTAACCCAATTACTGAAAAAGAGGGCAGCTGATGAAGACCAACAGAGACACGGTGTCTCATTCACATCATCATTTTTGAAGTAATTTTCCGGAATGTGAGGATCAAGTCCTGCCTCACAATCACGAAAATACTCTTTTGCTAGAGTATCACGGTCATATTCTAAATGACCAAAACTATAAATCTCACGAAGATCCCGACTAGCCAGGATAGAAACCCCAACCTCAGGACCTTCTGACAGGATTTCCAGATTGGTTTTTCCTAATATCTCTTCCTTATAGATTTCTGTATAACGAGAATGGGGAGCTACATAGCTATCATCAAAACCACGAAAGAGAAGATGGCCCTCTTTCAAGGTATCCTGCGGGTAAATGCCTGACAATTTCTGCTCCATCTGGTGTTTATCAACGCCATAGCGAACATAAAGACCTGCTTGTGCACCCCAACAGATATGCAGGGTTGAAAAAACATGCGTCTTGGACCACTCAAGCACCTGACTGAATTCCTCCCAATAGTCCACTTCCTCAAATGGTAAATGCTCAATCGGAGCCCCTGTGATAATCATCCCATCAAAATACTCGTCCTTGACTTCAGGAAAAGTTTTATAAAAAGTCTCCATATGCTCTGCACGAGTCGTCTTGGAACGGTGGCTCTCCATATAGAGAAAGTCTATGTCCAATTGCAAAGGAGTATTTGCTAAATGCCGTAACAACTGGGTCTCTGTGACCACTTTTTTGGGCATTAGGTTTAAAATCAAAATTTTCAAGGGACGGATATCTTGGTGGGCCGCACGTTGATCATCCATGACAAAGATATTCTCTGTCCGTAAAATCTCAACAGCTGGCAATTTTTTATCAATTCTAATCGGCATAACCTTCTCCTAACTGTACTCTTTTAGAAATAATTGAATGTGTTTGAAGTCAAATCTCAAACACTTAGTCCTTTTATTATACTGCAAGAAGATATAGTTTTCAATTATAGTTTTTCTCTAACTAGCTATAGTTTGTTTATATAGCAGATGAAGAGAAAACAGCCCCAAGGACTGTTTTTCATTAATAATGCATAAGTACCTTGTAATCGTAATCTCCGATTTTTTCACGGCCTTTAAGCTCATCCAACTCAATCAAGAAGGCACAACCGGCTACAACTCCACCAAGTCTTTCAATCATCTCAATGGTTGCTTTGACAGTTCCACCTGTTGCCAAAAGATCATCTACGATGAGAACACGTTGACCTGGCTTAATCGCATCAGCATGCATGGTCAAGGTATCAATACCGTACTCTTTCTCATAGTCAGCAGAAATGACTTCACGTGGCAATTTCCCTGGTTTACGAACAGGTGCAAAGCCAATTCCCAACTCAAAAGCAACTGGGCAGCCAACAATAAATCCACGAGCCTCTGGGCCCACGATCATGTCGATTTTCTTATCAGTTGCATACTGAACAATTTCACGAACAGCGTAGCTATAAGCATTTCCATCTGCCATCAAAGGGCTGATATCACGGAAGGTAATACCTTCCTTAGGATAATTTTCAATCGTTGCGATATAATCTTTTAAATTCATCTTTTTCTTTCTTTCAAAGTTTTTTACTCTCTATTATAGCATATTTTCTGTGAAAGAAGAAGAGGAAAAGCACTATTGCTATAAACCTGATCAATGAGCTGATTTTTCTAAAAGCTCATACTCATAAAAAAACGAGCACTTTCGCACTCGTCCTTTCTTTTATAAACTACTGATTAAAGTGAGTTTACGTCAACCTTGATACCAACACCTTGAGTAGTTGTGATAGTCAAGTTTGTTACATAAGTTCCTTTAGCTGTAGCTGGTTTTGCTTTTTGGATTGTTTCGTTGAAAGCTTTGAAGTTTTCAACCAATTTTTCAGCTTCAAATGATACTTTACCGATGATTGCTTGAACGTTACCTGCACGGTCTGCACGGTAAGTAATTTTACCACCTTTAGACTCTTCAACTGCTTTAGCAACATCCATTGTTACAGTACCAGTTTTAGGGTTTGGCATCAAGTTACGTGGTCCAAGGACACGTCCAAGACGTCCAACAAGAGCCATCATGTCAGGTGTAGCGATAACTACGTCGAAGTCCAACCAACCGTCGTTGATTTTTGCAACAAGGTCATCTTCACCAACAAAGTCTGCACCAGCAGCTTTTGCTTCTTCAGCTTTTGCACCACGTGCGAAAACAAGAACGCGTGAAGTTTTACCTGTACCGTTTGGCAATACCATTGCGCCACGGATTTGTTGGTCAGCTTTTTTAACGTCGATGTTCAAGTTGTAAGCAACTTCTACAGTTGCGTCAAATTTTGCAAAGTTAGTTTCTTTTGCAAGTGCTACAGCTTCTTCTACACTGTATGCTTTTGTGCTGTCGATTTTCTCAAGAGCAGCACGAAGTTGTTTGCTTTTTTTAGCCATTTTCTATTCTCCTTGTAAGTGGTTCAATCGATTTTCATCTCCCACGTCACTTCTCGAAATGATGAAGTCTTGCGGGTTATATTGGGGGTGTTATTGATTAGTCAACAACAGTGAATCCCATAGAACGAGCAGTACCTTCGATCATACGCATTGCAGACTCAATGTTTGCTGCGTTCAAATCTGGCATCTTAGTTTCTGCAATTTCTTGTACTTGTGCACGAGTAACTGTAGCAACTTTAGTTTTGTTAGGTGTACCTGATCCTTTTTCAACACCTGCAGCTTTTTTCAAAAGAACAGCAGCTGGTGGTGTTTTTGTAACGAAAGTAAATGATTTGTCTTCGTATACTGAGATAACAACTGGAATGATCATACCAGCTTGGTCAGCTGTACGAGCGTTGAACTCTTTTGTGAATCCCATGATGTTGATACCAGCTTGACCAAGAGCAGGTCCAACTGGTGGAGCTGGTGTAGCTTTACCAGCAGGGATTTGCAATTTTACAAGTTTTTCGACTTTTTTAGCCATTTTTAAATCCTCCTTTGTGGTTTTGGCGGTAATTAAAGATTTTTACCTCCCACAAGTATGCTTTACACATACCTTTCCATTATACACTATTTATCTAAAAATGCAAGAGAAAAATTACTTTTTTAATCGACGTAATCTCCGCCTTCAAAGCCGTAGTACTCTTCCAAACTGAGACCACTTGCAGCAATTTCTTTGGCTTCTTTTCCGACGTAGCGAAGATGCCATTCTTCCGCCATGTAGCCAGTCTCTTTTTCCTTGCCTTTGAGATAGCGAACAACAAAGCCATAGTCAGCCGCATGATCCAAGAGCCACTGAGCCGCCTTCCCCTCTGTCACCAATTCTCCATTAGTCCCAATCAAATCAAAAGCAAGACCTGTTTGGTGTTCACTATAACCTGGGCGAGCCGAGTAGCGATCTGCTGCTTCCTTACCGTCTTGATTCACATAGTCTTGATAAAGTTTGGTTTGGGTTTCATAACTTCTAAAACCACTGTAGTGATCGCTGATTGGGTAGCCAGCTGCTTGCATTGCTGCAATGAGCTTCAGCAATTCTGCTTTCGCTGTTGGATTTTCTCCTGGATTATAGTCTTTTGACAAAGGATAGTGCTTATTAGCTATGACGATTTCATCGTACTTCCCTTGAATACTATAGTAGTCTCCCTTATTGACAACTTCTGCCTTCTTCTGACTAGAGGCTTGAGATTTGCTCCCCACAGTTCCTTCAGGTTGACTAGTTTGTTCCGTTTTTTGAGTGTTTTCTTCATTTTTAGGTTTTTCTTGCGAACATGCTGCTAGTGTTACTGCCAGCAAACCAGATAAAACGATGTATCTTTTTTTCATTTTTTCTTCCTCTCTTATACCAAGTGCTTCTCTAATTCATCGGATAATGCTTTAATCATTTGTTCCAACTCATGGGATTTCACTTGGCAATCTTCTGCCGCCATTTCTTCCCAGGGCACCCACCAGACTGGACCACGGCCATTCAATCCATGCCCCCTCATATCACCTGATCGTCTTGGAAAGAGGTGCCAGTGAGCGTGGGCATCTCCATTTCCTAGGAGTTCAATATTCATTTTTTCAGCTTTAAACGTTTTGGCAACAGCTTCTTGGACCAAACTCATTTCCTCTAGAAAACGCAATTTTTCAGAAGTCTCCATATGGTGGAGTTCTGTGACATGCTCTTTTGCCAGAAATAAGGTATAGCCCTTAAAGTATTGGTGGTCTCCAATGACAACATAGCCTGTTTCTAGTTCTTTTACAAAGTAGGGATTTTCCCCTGCCTTGATCCATTCAATTCTTTGACAAATCAAGCACATATTAGTCTACCAAGGTGCTCTTGAGATAAGCATCGACCATACGCTCAGTCGCCACTACTGAATCAATGTGTGTTCGTTCGTAAGAGTGACTGGACTCAATACCAGCTCCAAGGAGGGCATGCTTAACCTCTGCTCCTGCTGACATAGCTGCCGAAGCGTCCGAACCATAAAACGGATAGATATCCAACTTAAATGGAATATCTTGCTCCTTTGCCAAAGCCACTAAATGTTGACGGAAGTCGTAGTGATAGGGACCTGAAGCGTCCTTGACACAGATAGACACTGTATACTCATCCGTCTGCTGGTCATCTCCCATTGCCCCCATATCCACAGCTAGATATTCCACCACTTGAGTTGGAATATTGGAATTAGCACCGTGGCCCACCTCTTCGAAGACTGAAAAAGCAAAATGAGTTGTTACTGGCAATTCAATCTCCTCTTTCTTGTAAATACGAAGAAGATTGAGCAAAATCGCTGCGCTGACTTTGTCGTCCAAGTGACGAGACTTGATAAAACCAGTCTCTGTCACGACAGTTCGCGGATCAAAACTGATAAAATCACCGACCTCGATGCCCAAGGCGCGGGTTTCTTTTTCATTGGTTACTTTTGCATCCAAACGCACTTCCATATTGTCCTGCGTACGTTCTGCAGTTCCCGCATCTTTGTAGACATGGCAAGAAGTTTGATGGATGAGAATAGTCCCAGATACCTTTTGACCAGTGCTAGCTACATGAACCGTACAGTTCTCCCCTTCAATCATGTTCCAAGGGAAACCACCGATACGATCTAATTTGAGACGACCATCCGGTTTGACTGCACGAACAATAGCACCCAGCGTATCCACATGGGCAGTCACATAGCGTTGTTGTTCATCATTTTGACCTTTAATGGTCACATTGACACCACCCTTGGCTGTGCGAACAGGCTGGTAACCAAGCTCTTTTAAAGTATGGACTAGGTAGTCTGAAATCTCACGAGTAAAGCCTGTTGGAGAAGCAATAGCGGTTAATTCTTTGATATAGTTTACAGTTTGATTCATTTCTTCACCTCTTCCTACCATTATATCACTTTTCTAGCTGAATCCCTTTGGAAAAGGGTCTTATCCTTCTAGTTGATTTCACTATGGATCCATGTTATAATACAAATACTTTGATTATGAAAGGAAAGTAAAGGATATGAAATCTTACTTTAAAACCTCACTTGCCCTTGCGGCTGCTTTGCTCATTCTAATAGGATGCTCTAAACAGGCATCAGCACCTACTAATAACAGTGCCAAGGAAGACAAAACTGCTCAATCAAGCGAGACCAAACAAAGCACTGAGCAATCTTCTGAGAAGAAAGAAACAGCCAAGAAACATACTTTTGTCAACAAAAGCAATCCTGGAATCACTTCTACCTTGGTTTATACTGTAGAAGGCGACAATGTTACCAAGCAAACCGCTCAGAATGTTGCAGATCCTGAAATCCTTGGTGCAACTCCAGAAGAGGTCAAGAGTACACTCGAGGATACCTATAAAGGTTATTACGGGCTAAAAGGTGTTAAACAAACCATTGAAATCAAAGATGGAAAAGTTGTTCAAGATCTCGAAGTTGACTTCTCAGTTGCAAGCATTAGCGAACTTAGAAAAGCTCTTCCTGAAGAATTTTCTGGTATTGGAAATCGTGTAAGCTTTTCAAACTCGAAGAAATCTCTCGAAAAGATGGGATTCACAGAAAAGACAAACTAATCCCCTAAAATTTCATATAGACTAGTGTAGGTCCACCCCAAAAGTTAGACACAACTCTGACTCTTGGGGTATTTTTTTATAGTCCTGACCGATGAGTCCAATAGCCCCCTCTCAGTCCCATAAAAAGAGCATTTAAATCCCTCCCCTTAAAAAACCATACGATAAAAGTTCTTTGAAATAGATAGAGATAAAACTTTAATTGTCAGACTAGTTTCTGTTCATTGGAATGTCAGTTCAGATAAAAGGGTAGGTCTAGTTGATTTTGTAGTAGAATCATGTTATAATACAAAATACTTTGATTATGAAAGGAAATTCTATGAAAACTCTTGTTAAAACTTCACTAGCCCTAGTGGCTTCACTTGTCCTCCTGCTCGGATGCTCCAAACAAGCATCAACACCTACTAACAGCAGTAGCAAAGAAGACAACACAACTCAGTCAAGCGAGACCAAGCAAAGCAGTCAACAATCATCTGAAAAGAAAGATGAGACAGAAACCCACACATTTGTCCACAATAGCAAACCTGGAATTCATTCTACCTTGACTTATACTGTGAAGGGAGATGACGTTGTAAAACAAACTGTTCATAATGTACTTGACCCTGAAAAACTTAATAATACCGCGGAAGGTATTAAGGAAATTGTTGACGATACTTATAAAGGTTATGAAGGGGTCAAAGGAGTTACACAAAAAGTTGAAATTCAAGACGAAAAAGTTATCCAAAACATCGAGGTTGACATGACTGTCGCGAGTCTTGACGAATTGAAAAAAGCAATGCCGAACGAATATTCTGGTATTGGAAACCGTGTAAGCTTTGCTGCCTCGAAAAAAATGCTTAAAGAGGCTGGTTATACTGAACAAACCAACTAATGAGTCGTGCTTATACAAAAAATTCTTGGTCGTTGACCAAGAATTTTTTTATTCCATCTCAAAAACATCACTCTCTTGTTTGTTTGGTAGAACCAATGAAAGCAAGATTCCAATGATAGCAGGTACCAACCATGGGAGGGATGCCTTAGCAAAAGGCAAAGCATTCACAAGATTTTCTAGAAACTCAATCTTAAAGGAGCTTCCAAGAACACTTGCAACGGCGATTGCTGTGACAACTCCCATTGTTAGTTGCATACCCGGTTTTGATAGGGGTACAAACTTATTCACAATCACAATCATCACAATGGCAATAGTGATTGGATACAAGATTACCAATACTGGAATTGAGTACTTGATGATAGCATCCAGACCGAGGTTTGCAATGGCAAATCCAATCAAGGTAAAGGCAGTGGCATAGGCCTTGTAGCTGATTTGTGGGAAACGTCCGTTAAAGAACTCTGCTGTCGACACAATCAATCCAACTGTCGTTGTGAAGCAGGTTACAGTTACCATAACAGCAAGGAAGAGTTGAGCTGTTGAACCAAAGATTTCCTGAGTTGCTTGCGACAAGATATAAACACCTGGTGTTCCACCCTTCATCACTTCAGCTGGTACTGGGAAATGATTTCCAAGGAATCCTAAACCGATATAAAGAGCACTAAAGGCAAGAGCTACAACAATACCAACAACCCAAATAGTTGAAATGTATTCTTTCTTACTTGAGAATCCAAGTTGTTTCAAGGTTTGAACAGCGATGACACTGAAGGCCACTGAGGCAAGGGCATCCAAGGTATTATAGCCTTCTAGGAAACCTGTACCAAAAGCAGAAGCTTGATAGGCTTCTGAAGCAGCTTGAGGACTTGTTCCACCATATTTAAAGGCACCTAGGACAACCAAGATAACAATCAACAAAGCAAAGACTGGTGTCAAGATTCGTCCGATACGATCCAAAATCTTTGATGGATTGAGTGAAATCAGATAGGCTGCGGAAAAGTAAAGCACGGTAAAGATAATCAATCCTAAGCCTTTATTTGCTTCAGACAAGAGAGGGCTGATACCGACCTCGTAAGCTGTTGTTGCTGTACGTGGAATAGCAAAGAAGGGGCCAATCGATAGATAGAGGACTGCAAGATAAAGAGTCGCAAACCAAGGTGAGATTTTCTTAGAAATCTCATAAATGTATCCTTTAGGATTGAGCGTTCCGATGATGAGCGTTAGGACAGCAATCCCGACACCCGAAAATACAAAACCTGCGATGGCAGGAAGAAACTGTTCTCCAGATAGGGCACCTAGAGAAGGCGGAAAAATCAAGTTTCCCGCACCAAAAAATATTCCAAACAGGAGCAAGCCTGTTAGGGCACCTTTTTTAGCCATAAAAATCTCCTTCATATTTCTAAAATACTGACCTAGTATACCATGATTAAGACTCTGAAAAAAGTATCCAAAATTAATCATTGAATGTTTTCAATATTTTTAAAAATAAGAATTATCTAAAAACAAAATCCCTTACTCAGTTGGAACCGAGCAAGGGAAGACTAGGATCTATCGCCATATAGGTTTAAAGATTTTCAAAGGCCGTCATTCCACCTTGAACATTGATAACGTCATAATCCTGTTCAGCTAGAAATTGACAAGCACGTGCTGACCTCATCCCAGATTTGCAAATGACATAATACAAGAGGTCCTTGTCCAATTGATCATAAGTATCAGCCAATTGACTAAGTGGTAGGTTCTGAGCAACTTCTAAATGAAGCGTCTCAAACTCATCCACTTCTCTCACGTCTAAAACGGAAAGGGACCCTTTCTGGTAAAGCTTGTAAAATTCATCGAAGGAAATTTCTTTCATTCTTTTTCTCCTAAAATCGTTTTAATTCTTTTTTTCAAATCGGGCACCACTTCTGACTCAAACCAAGGATTCTTAGCCATCCAGATTTGATTTCGTGGTGAGGGGTGAACTAGTGGAAAATAGGTTGGTAAGTAGTTCTGGTAATGTTTTACCCTTTCTGTCACCTTGCCACTAACTTTCTCATGTAAATAATAGGCTTGGGCATACTGCCCAATCAAGAGAGTTAATTGGATATCGGGCAACTCTTGCAAGAGTTGCGGATGCCATTTTTCGGCAAAGCCTTTACGAGGTGGAAGATCACCTGACTTGCCATGCCCCGGAAAGTAGAAATCCATGGGCAATACTGCAAAATAACCCGAATTGTAAAAGGTATCTTCATCCACACCTAGCCAGTCCCGCAAGCGGTCACCACTCTTATCCTTCCAATAAATACCTGCTTCTTGTGTTTTAAGTCCAGGAGCCTGACCGACAATATTGATGCGAGCTGTCTTTGGCGCTGCAAAGAGTGGCTCTATTCCGCGTTCGGTATAGCTGGTATTCTGTGGATCCGCCATAATGGCTTGCTTGATTCTTTCGATTTGAGACATCTGTTTTCCCTCCAAAAAGAAGTCCAAGCATAACATCTCAGACTTCTATCGTTTTATTTGATCAATTCATAAATAGCTTCAGCATAGATTGCTGCTGCTCGGAAGAGATCGTCCAAGGCGATAAATTCATTGGCTTGGTGCATGGTATCGATTGAGTCCGGGAACATAGCACCGTAGGCAACCCCACGTTCCAGCAAGCGACCAAAGGTTCCACCTCCGATGACTTGCTCGTGACCTTTAAGACCAGTTTGTTTTTCATAAACATTCAACAAGGTTTGCACAAGCGAATCTTCCATTGGCACATAGTGAGGGGTGTGACCGTGTTCAGAAAGGCTAACAGAAGCAACTGGCAAGTTTTCAAGGATTGACTGGATCTGCTCTGGACTGGTTCCTTTTGGATAACGGAAGTTGAGGGCAATGGTATTGTCAGCACTTGCTTCGTCAAAGCGGAAAACACCTGCATTCATAGAAAGGGCACCCATCTTTTCATCCACATGAGCCACCTTGAGATTTTCGCCCTCATGGTCATTCAAGAGAATCTTACCAGCGATGTCGAGGTAGTCTTTGGCTGGTCCTGCAAAGTCAAACTGACTGAGAAAGAGGGCCAGGTAAGTTGCACCGTTGACACCTGAAGCAGGCATAGCACCATGAGCTGATTTACCAATGATGGTCACCTTGTATTTGCCAGCATCTTCTTGGATTTCTCCTCTCAGTTTGTGCTCTGCAACGAAGGCATCTAGCTTAGCTTGCAAATCAACTAAGTCGCCTGAAACAACTGCTGTTGCTGACTCCGGTACCATGTTTTCACGCAAGCCACCTGTAAAGCTGAGAAGACGAGCAGCACCTGCATTTTCACCACCAAAGTGGAGATATTCAGTAATGTTTCCTTTTTCACCATTGATAATTGGGAATTCAGCATCTGGAGAGAAACCGAAGTCTGGTTTGGCAAGGCCTACATGTTCAAAATAGTAGTCCATGTCTGCCCAGCCTGATTCTTCATCAGTTCCCACGATAAAGCGAACTTTCTTAGAAGTTGGAAGACCCAATTCTTTGATGATTTTCAAACCATAGTAACAAGCTGTTGTAGGGCCCTTGTCATCTGAAGCTCCACGCGCATAGAGACGACCATCCTTGATAGTTGGTGTATACGGATCTGTGTCCCAACCGCTACCAGCTGGCACTACGTCCATGTGGGCAAAGATTCCGAGAACTTCTTCTCCTTCACCAAACTCAAAATGTCCTGCGTAGTTATCAACATTTTTAGTTGGATAGCCATCGCGGTCTGCGATTTCAAGGAATTTTTCCAAGGCTTTTACTGGCCCAGGTCCAAATGGATGCTGAGCGTCCGCCTTGCTGTCGTCACGTTCTGAGTTGATTTCCAAAAGGCTAAACAAGTCAGCCAAGAGGTCTTCTTTACGTTTTTCTACTTCTGCTGTAAAATCAATTGCTGTCATTTTTTCTTCTTTCTATCTTTTCTCGATGATTTCATCTACTGGTAAGCGGTAGCTTGGTTCCAATTTCTCATCTGTATAGCCCACTGTAATCAAGAGTTCTGGGCGGAAACGGTCTTCGATGTCCAAAACTTCGTTGGCTTTTGATTTGTCAAAACCAAGGATAATATTGGAACCGATCCCTTGGTCTGTCAAAGCCAGAACCAAGTTCATGGCAACCAAACCAGCATTAAGGGCCAAGTAGTCACTAATCTGTTGCTCATTGTATCGGGCAAACTCGGCAGGCAAATTTTTCATAAAGTATTGGAGTTGCTCTTCTGAGAAATTCTTTGCACCACCGACGCGGGCAATCTTGCGAGCGCGTTTGGCTAGATCTGTATCGGTAAACAAGGCAATGGTCACTGGCGCAGACGAAACCTGCTCAAAGTTCGAACCATAAGCCAATTTTGCCAATTCAGCATTTTTCTCACGAACCACCACAAATTTCCATGGTTGGCTATTGTGGGTACTTGGAGCCAAAGTTGCGATTTCGATAGCTGTACGAACATCTTTTGGATCCACAGGCTTGTCAATAAAATGCTTGGTCGCATGACGTTTTTTATTTAATTCAAGAAATTTCATAATCGATTTCCTTTTCTAATTCTACTGCTTCCATTCTACCATATTCTGAAAGAGCTTGCAGAGATTTTTCATAGAAAGAAATTGGAACACGGATGAGTAACCAAACGAAGGCCATCATTTAAGTCAGGGATTCCCTCATCCAGTTCCAACTAATTTTCAGGGGTTTAAAGAAACTAGTCTATCTTATACTTTGACTTTATAGCCTCCAAAAATTTCTTCACATCCTCTACATACCCATGCTTTTCAATTAAACTAGCTAAGAGTTCTAGATTGTGCCCCCGATACTTGTCATCTCGGCGTAGTTCTTCATACATTTCGATAAAGGGAAGACCCTTGGACTTGGCCAATTCTAACTCCGCTTCGTAATCATAAGAAACTTTTCGAAATAGGATATTGACCAACTCCCCATCTTCTACTTCTATCACGGCATACTGAGCACGGTGATTTTTTAACTTTTCCCAATTAAAATAGGGCATGCCTATCGTACCTGGATTGATGATTTGTTGCCCTTGACTTCCATAACGAAGCAACTGCTTGTGGACATGACCATAGACTGCCACGTCCGTTTCCGCATCTAGCAGTTGGTCAAATTTATCTGTATCATTCCCCACCAACAAATCACCACCATAATTTTTGTCAGGTAAATTATGAGAGATAGAAAAGCGCAGCCCGTCAACTTCTTTCTTTTCCAGCAAAGGCAAGCTTCGTAGCCAGACAATCGTTTCAGGATCCATTCGCTTCATCAAAAACTGGGTCATTCGCATGCGCTGGATTTCTTGCGGATGTTCCAAACCGTATTCGCCATCCAAGGCCTCCAGGACACAATCATCCCAGTTCCCACGAACAGCCACCGTAATCGGAAGGTCTTTTAGAAGGGCGACCAAGTCATTTGCACCTGGTCCGGGAAGAAAAATATCTCCCAGAAGCCAATATTCACTGACTCCTTGATTTTTAGCATCTGCAATCACTGCTTCTAGGGCCGTCGCATTGCCATGAATATCTGATAAAATTGCGATTTTATGGTTCATGATGTTCTCCTTCTGTTTGATAATCTACTCTTTCTTCCGCAACTTGAGCCAGTTTCACTGCTTCCTGCGGGGTCAACTTTCTTTGCACAGCTTCTGCGACTGCTCTTGGTACTCCAACTTCGACAATCTCATCCACACTGGCTTCCTTGATTTTAGTCAAAGACTTGAAATGCTTCATGAGATTTTGCTTGCGTTTAGGTCCCAGACCATCAATCCCATCCAGTTGTGAAGAAAAAGAATTTTTCGAGCGCAGTTGACGGTGGAAGGTGATGGCAAAACGGTGCACCTCATCCTGGATGCGTTGGAGGAGAAAGAATTCTTGAGAATTGCGAGACAACTCCACCACTTCCAGCGGATCTCCAAAGAGCAATTCATGGGTTTGGTGCTTGTCATTCTTTTGCAGCCCAGCAATGGGAATATCCAAGCCCAGCTCCTCTTGGATGACCTGCTTAGCAATATTGACTTGCCCTTGTCCCCCATCAATCACAATCAAATCTGGTGGGGTCAAACCGTCTCGTTGTACTCGACCATAACGTCTGCGAATGACTTCTCGCATACTCGCATAATCGTCTGGACCCACAACCGTTTTTATCTTGTACTTACGGTAATCCTTCTTACTCGGTTTACCGTTGACAAAGACCACCATAGCCGAAACAGGGCTAGTTCCCATGATATTGGAGTTGTCGAAGGACTCAATGCGAACCGGAGTTGGTATTTGAAGCAAGTGTCCTAGATTTTCAATAGCTCCTTGGGTCTTTTCGACAGATTTTTCTAGCAGATTGAACTTCTGCTCCAGACTGACACGGGCATTTTTGATGGCTAGATTGACCAGCTGTTTTTTCTCTCCACGCTGGGGTTTGAGAATCTTGGTATCCACCAAGGCCTTGACTGCTTCTTCGTCAATATCCTGTGGAATCAATACTTCATTGGGAACCAGGTGAGATTTTTCTTGATAAAATTGTCCCACATAGGTTAGAAAGTCCTCGTCCGGATCATTGTAGTAAGGGAAGAGGTTGACGTCGCGCTCGATGAGCTTGCCTTGACGAACAAAGAAAACCTGTACACACATCCAGCCCTTGTCCACATAGTAGCCAAAGACATCACGGTTTTGGAGGTCCTTGGCCATGACCCGTTGCTTGGTTCGAAGCGTTCCAATGGCCTGAATCAAATCACGGTATTCCGCCGCCCGTTCAAACTCCATACTTTGGGCTGCCACTGCCATTTTACCCTTGAGATCATCGATGATTTTGTCATCCTGTCCTTTTAGGAAATCAGAAACCTCCTGAGCCATGGACTTGAAGTAGGCCTCATCTTTTTTACAGATGGTGTGGGCCATACATTGACCGATATGGTAATAGAAACAGACCTTAGACGGCGGATTAGTACACTTACGAAAAGGGAAAATCCGATCCAGTAGCCGCTTGATTTCATTGGCCGCCCCCACATCTGGATAAGGACCAAAATAAAGCCCTCCATCCTTTTTGACCTGACGAGTAATAATAAGCCGCGGATAGCGCTCATTGGTGATTTTGATAAAGGGATAGGACTTATCATCCTTGAGCATGATATTGTACTTGGGCTTATTTTCCTTGATAAGGTTGATTTCCAGAAGGAGGGCCTCAATATTAGACTCGGTAACGATAAATTCAAAATCTACAATTTCAGATACCAGAGCTTCTGTCTTGGTATCGTGACTGCCACGAAAGTAGGACCGCACGCGATTGCGCAGATTTTTTGCCTTTCCTACATAGATAATAGTGCCGTTTTTATCTTTGTGAATGTAACAACCGGGGCTGGTCGGCAAGAGCTCCAGTTTTGATTTGATCAAGTTATTCATAGTTCCATTATAGCAAAAAGGCCGTAACAGGACGAACAAAAAGCCCCACCAACCGCTTGATGGAGGAACTTTGATTTCTTTTCGGATTTCACGACTTCATCTAGTCGCTACTGGTATAGAGTTCTTGAACAGCCTTCACATCCTGGGGCTGAATCCCATAGTAGGAACCTGCCGGCTGCATAACAGAAGTCTCGTTGGTATGATCCAATCCGATGGCATGCCCCAGCTCATGCTCCGCCGTGTGCACAATCCGTTCATAAGAATAACCATAGTTTGGATTGGATAGATAATAGTGATTCAGGCGAACCGTTACAGATATAAATTGTTTGGTTAACAAATTGGTTTGACTCTCGGCTTGACCAGCTACAGCGGTCGATCCATCATTCATCTCACTTGCCACAATATCTGCCTGGCTAGGATCCGCAACCACCTCAAAGGTAAAGGCTCCCGTTTGATTCCAGTTTTTTATAGCTTCTGCATAGGCACCTTGGAAGGTTTCATCCATTTGAGGCTCAATATAGATGCGAGCTGAGGCCTGAGCCCACTTGCCTTCTGCATGTTGGTGACTGTCTGTCTGAGACAAGACTTCCAGCGTTCCCGTCTCCTTCCATTGATTCCAGCCACCTTGACCAATCTTACTCATTTTTTCAACCTGATTGACCGCAGAATGAAAATCACCAGACAGATACCAAACCACTCCAAAAGCAAGGAGAAGGATGATAACCAAGGTCCAGACCAGACGCCAGAAGAAACGCCAAATTCCCAAAAGAAATCGGAAGAATAATCGAATAATCCAGAACATGACGCCCCACCTTTCATAAAAATAAGAACCTATCTTGAAATCACATTCTCCTTGATCAAGATAGATTCTCTATTTTACTGAAGAAAGCTGAAAGAAACCTAAAACTAAGATAAACGTTCTTCCAAAACAAAGTCAATTGGTAGAGTAGCCAAAAAACGCTCCAATTGTTTTTCCCAGTAGTACCACTCGTGCTTACCTGGACTGTGACTATAGGTCACCTCAAAACCAAGTTTTTTGAGGTTTTTCACTGCGAGATTATTGGCAGAGTAGAGATAGTCTTGCTCTCCACACCAAGCCCATAGTTTGGTCTTTTTATCGGATTTTGCAGCCATGCTTTCAAGCGAATGAGGACTAGCTGTCCAGTCTTTAATCTCTCCAAAAACTCCTCGCCAGTAGGCAAGCGATCCCAGATCCTGACTTTCAGGAGAAAATTCGTGAAAACTGAGCGCACCAGAAAAACTAGCCGCATGAGAAAAACGATTCGTCGATAGAGCGAGTTTGAAGGAACCATAACCTCCCATGGAGAGGCCTGCTATAAAGGTCTTTTCTCGCTTGCTGGTCATATTGGGGAAGAAACGTTTCATTACCTGGGGGAGTTCTTCTGCTAGAGCTGTATAGTAGTTATAGCCATACTGAGTATCTGTGTACCAGCCATTATTTGTATTGGGCATGATAACAATGAGATTGGTTCCACGCAACAAGCGTTCGACATTGGTACGTTTGAGCCAGCTATTTTGATTTCCTGACATTCCGTGCAAAAGATAAAGGGCAGGAATATCTGTGCAATCTGGTTCAGTCACCCGACTGGCATCTGGATAGAGTACGGTAACGCCCCACTCCATATCCAAAACTTCTGAGTAATACTCAATATTCATAACTGCCATGGTTGTCTCCTTTTACTATTCTATAAGAAAAAGCCGAATTTCGACTTTTTCTGTAGGTATTCTGCTTATTATTTTGCTTCCATCACGACTGGCAAGATTGCTGGACGACGCTTGGTTTGATCAAAGAGGTACTTGGTCAGATTGTCACGAACCTTGCCTTTGAGATCTGCCCAGTCAAAGTCATCACCTTGAAGATAATCTTCTACCGTTTGGTTAATCAATTCTGAACTTTCACGGAGAATATCGCGGCTCTTCTTGAGGTAAACAAACCCACGCGTATGAACACGGGCCTTGGCCACAATTTTTTTCTCACGACGGTTGACAGTGATTGCCACGATAAAGATTCCATCTTCTGACAAGACCTTACGGTCACGAAGGACGACATTTCCAACATCCCCGATGGCATTTCCGTCAATCAAGACATCCCCTGCAGAAACTGCTCCAGCTGGAACAAAATCTCCATGTTCATAAGACATGGTCGTTCCCTTTTTAGGGATGAAAATGCGTTCCGGCAACATCCCAACTGCCATGGCAGCCTTGGCATGCGCATCTAACTCACGGTACTCCCCTTGGATAGGGAAGAGGTAGTTTGGCTGCAGAAGATTGATCATCAACTGCAAATCACGCGCATTCCCATGTCCGGATACTCGCAAGCTTTGGGTAATGAGTTTCACCACACCACCAGCTTGGTAGATCATGTTTTCCACACGCGCCATGACGGCTTCTTTGGCGATAGATGGAGTCGTTACGATATAAACTAAGTCTCCATCTTTGATTTCCACATAGCGGTGGCGACCAATGGACATCTTACGAAGTCCATTGATAGGTTCACCCATACGGCCCGTCTCAAGGATAATCAACTCATGGTCTTCAAAACGAGACATTTCTTTGGGTTTAATCAAGAGACTTTCGTTGGCTAGAGATAATTTTTTGAGACGAATCGCAGTGCGGACGATATTTTCAATATCAAATCCAGTCAAAACAACTCTGCGACCTGTATCTGCTGCAGCATCAAAAACCTGCTGGATACGAGAAAGGTTGCTGGCAACCGCTGCAACGATGATACGGCCGTCCCAGTCAGCGATGGTTTGGGTAATTTCATCCCCAACTTCACTCTCGCTCGCTACCTGGATATTGCTATCTGCATTGGCGGAATCACTGAGGAGGGCCAAGACACCGTCACGGCCGATTTCGGCTAAACGCGCAAAATCCGTCGCATAGGATTCACTGGCTGTCTGGTCAAACTTGAAGTCACCTGTATAAACGATGCTACCTTCAGTTGTTTTCAAGACAACTCCCAAACTTTCTGGGATAGAGTGAGTTGTACGGAAGAAGGAAACAACAGTCCCTCCAAAGTCAATCTCCGTATCTTCATCAATCACATGGAAGTCATTGAATTTCTTAACCGTATCGTTTCCTTTGACAAAGAGTTTGGCCAACTCAATGGTCAACTCAGAACCAAACACAGGCACCTTAGCCTCTGCCAAAAGATAAGGCAGGGCACCAATGGCATCCGCATGTCCGTGGGTCAAGAAGACACCAGCGATACGATCGCTGTTTTCAAAAAGGTAGTCCATATTTGGAATGACGACATCTACCCCTAGTTGTTCATTTTCAGGGTATTTAAGCCCTGCATCCAAAACAAAAATAGAACCATCGATTTCAGCGATGTACATATTTTTCCCATTTTCTCGTACACCACCTAGTGTTGTTAAACTAATATTACTCATTTTTCCTCCGAAACTTCATTTATCTTGATTATAGGGTGAATTTACCCTTTTATTCTAAAAGTTCTAAAACTTTCAGCCGAATCTTTTCCTACCATTATACCATTTTTTTGATTATTTTCAAAACGAAGATCGGTTTTTAACTAGAGATTAGTCACTACTGTGAATCGAATTCTTTTACTTTGACTTCTCTTTTGGAGGCTTCATCGAAGATATTAGAACGATTGTACCATCAAAAATATGGATTTTCTGAATCAATTTAATTTCAGATACCTTTCTCGAACTCTAAATTTCTCTTTTCGTTCAAAACAAGTTAAATTCTTGCCCTTTACCTCTCGACTTGAGAACTATTTTCTACAAAGACATGGTTTATCTACATCCAAAAGCGAGAATTTCCTGTTCGCTTCAAAATCTAAAAAATTTTCAGCAATTAGCCACTAAGATAGAGGATAACGTTAGGAAATTTTTTCAAAAAGAAAAAAGACTTAGAAATTCTAAATCTTTTTATCATCTTTAGTTTGGATAGATATAAGTGACGTTACCTAAAAATTCATGAGGATTAAAGAAGCCACGGTAATTTGCAATCTGCTTTTGACGTCTGTAGTTTGCTTCCAATACCTGGATAGAGTTTTCACTTTGAACATCTGTTACATAAGCAACGTGTCCATATTCACCACCGTCCCAAACGGCGATTGCTCCTACTACTGGAACACTTCCTGTCTTATAGCCTTGAGCTCTCGCGTAGATTGCCCACGTGTTGGCATTTCCCCACCAGTTGCTAGCCCAAGGCGCCAATTCTTTCACACCCCATGTACACTGACCAACAGGATAAGAGTTTCCATAGTTTGTCGGAGTCTTTTCAACAACATCTTCTGTATCTGATACCACATTCGCAGTGCTAGCTGGAGCACTGTAGGTAGAGCTAGGCTGAGCGGAACCACTCACTTCCAATACATCGCCTGGGTGGATAGTGTCAAAGATGGTTTTTCCATTCAAAGCTGCCAACTCATGCGGATCCATTCCGTTTGCAGTTGCAATGGCATAAAATGAATCACCATCTTGGACAACGTAAGAGTTGGCATGAACAGTTTGAGCCCCAACTGTAGCTAAAATAGCGGTAGAAGTCAAACCAAGAGTCAGTTTCGTAACTGCTTTTTTCATAACTAGATTCCCCTTATATTTTCTTGATAAGAAAATCATACTTGATTTACATGTCAGTTCGTTTAGAGTTATATTTTAGTCATGTTACAAAAATTTATACTTTTACTACATAAGGTTTAAAAGCAGACATCGTATAAAGTGATAGAAGCTAATAAAAAATGAATCGTTTTCCCCAATCTTTACATCAGTAAACCACTCAAAAGACCGTCTTCTCAACCACTTCCACACCAAGCATTTATCCGTCAAAAAGAGACCGAGATAGGTCATCTCAGTTCCTTTCTATCTATTACTCCATTAAAAAATCATACATTTCTTGCACGGTACCCAGCGCCATCATTTCTTGGTCTTTAACGGTCTGTTTGAGATTTTGGTAAATCTGACTTTCAGCAATTTCCCTTTTCGGCGCTTCTTTATTGACTGTCATGACACCATCTTTGATCGTCACAAATCCCAGCTCTTCAAAGACTTGGATCATCTTGACCAGCAAGATTTGTTGGATATTGAGATAAGCCGCTAAATCCTTGAGCTTATAACGAATATCAAACTCTGGGAACTGGTAAATAGTCTTGTACAATTTTGCAAACTGCTCTCTAGTCCCATAACCTGTCAGATAGTAGGCCTTGTCAATGTCATTTTTGAAATAGACCGCAGAGAAGTGCTGTTCTTGAAAAATTGTCTTCAGCAAGGTAATATCTTCAGGAATGGTTTTCACAACCACAGCATCACTATTCGCTAGATCTGGCACCTCTCCAGAGAAATCCAAGACTGGAACCCCTTCTGGCAAGACTGCATTTTTCCCACGAATGTTAAAGAGTTGAACACCTTCCACACGCGCATCTACCATCATCAACTGGAGGGCAGTTTGCCCATTCCATTGGTTGACAGACAAGGTGACTGCTAATTCTAGATTCTTGGTTTGAGAAAATTCTGTTGCCCATCTACCTTGTCCAAAGGCCACCACTTCAAAACTCGCCTCTCCCTTGAAAATTTTTAGTTTGAGGTGGGCATTGCCTGCTCCCATGGTACGAGCACTTTCGACATGAAAATCCTTGATATAAAAGACAGGTTTCTGATTATCCATCCCAAAGGGTGCCAAGCGTTCAAAGCTTTTAACCGTTTCCAAGCTAAGAGTCTCCAAATCCAACTCTTCATCTAGATTTAACTTGTTCTTACCACTAGCATCTGCAACTTTTTCACGGACATAGTCTTCCAAGACTTGAGATAAATCTGAAAGTTTCTCAACTTCCAGCGTCATTCCAGCTGCACCAGCATGGCCGCCAAAGGCGATAAAGAGGTCTCGATGGGGATCCAGAGCTTCAAAAATATCGACTGCTTCCACACTACGAGCGCTACCCTTGGCACGACCATCTTCTATATTAAGAACGATGACTGTCTGCCCCAATTCCTCTAGCAAGCGCCCAGCCACGATACCCAGAACGCCAGGATTCCAGCCTTCCTTGGCCAAAACCTGGACCTTCTTCTCAGGATCCACCATGGTCTTAGCTTCTTCATAGATTGACTGAACGATTTCCTTGCGCTCTTCGTTTTTCTGGTGAATCATGAGGGCAATCTCATGTGCTTCCTCATCGTCAAACCCAGTCAGCAAATCAATGGCAGGATTGGGATCATCCAATCGCCCCAAGGCATTTAAACGAGGGGCAATCTGAAAACCAACTGTTTCTTCTGTTACTTCATTCGCAGCAATCCCTGCCATGTCCAGCATTTCTTGTAGTCCAATGCGCTGGGTATGTCCCAACATTTCCAGACCATATTGAACCATGATACGGTTTTCATCCGTCAAGCTCACCATATCTGCAATGGTACCGATAGCTACCAAATCGAGCAACTCAACTTGCACTTCTTCTAAAAGAGCGCAAGCCAGCTTGAAAGCCACTCCGCATCCGGCCAAATATTTGAAGGGATAATCTGCATCTGGATGCTCAGGGTGAACAATCGCATAGGCATCAGGAAGGGTTTCAGGCATGGAATGGTGGTCGGTCACAATGACATCCACTCCCATAGACTGGGCCAATTCAATGGCTTCGTGACCCGCAACCCCATTATCCACTGTCACAATCAAGGAAATACCCTCTTGCTCGATAAAGTATTTATAAACACTGGCATTGGGACCATAGCCATCGGTAAAACGATTGGGTAGGTAAACACGGCACTCAGCACCAAGCTGTTCCAAACTTTCCTTCACAATCGAAGCTGAAGTCATACCATCCACATCGTAGTCTCCATAGATGAGAATATTCTCCCCTTCCTCAATGGCCTGACGAATCCGTTCCACTGCCTTGTCCATATCATGGAGCAGATAGGGGTCATGTAAATCCTCTAAAGAAGGTTCTAAAAACTTCTTTAGACTTTCTTCATCCTGAATCCCTCTTTCAAATAATAAGCGAGCCACCTCAGGACCCAGTCCAGCCTTCTTGGCTATCTTTGTAAAATCCGCATCTTCAACCTGCGGGGCAAACTGCCATTCATAAGTAGGTGTTATCAAAAAGACATCCGCTCTTTCTAAGAATTCTATCGTTTCATTATAACATGATTTAGGCATTTTCTCTATCCAGATTGCTTTTTTATAACATTTTAGTGAATTTTTTTCAGATATGATTTGACAAGAACATTCTTTTGGTGTAGAATCATGTTATAAAATCTAACACAAAGGAGATCTCTCATGGCTTTAGTAGAATTTAAAAACGTCGAAAAATATTATGGAGACTATCACGCACTCCGCGACATCAATCTCCGTTTTGAAAAAGGACAAGTTGTTGTCCTGCTTGGACCTTCTGGTTCTGGGAAGTCCACTCTTATCCGTACGATCAATGGTTTAGAGGCTATTGACAAAGGAAGTCTCCTGGTCAATGGACACCAAGTCGCAGGTGCTAGTCAGAAAGATTTAGTTCCTCTTCGTAAGGAAGTTGGCATGGTTTTTCAACATTTTAACCTTTATCCACACAAAACAGTGTTAGAAAATGTTACACTAGCGCCCATAAAGGTTCTAGGAATTGATAAAAAAGAAGCTGAAAAAACAGCCCAAAAATATCTGGAATTTGTAAATATGTGGGACAAGAAAGATTCCTATCCAGCCATGCTATCTGGTGGACAAAAGCAACGGATTGCCATTGCACGCGGACTCGCTATGCATCCCGAACTCCTCCTCTTTGATGAGCCAACATCTGCTCTTGATCCTGAGACTATCGGTGATGTTCTAGCAGTTATGCAAAAACTGGCACATGACGGGATGAACATGATCATCGTTACCCACGAAATGGGCTTTGCTCGAGAGGTTGCGGACCGCATTATCTTTATGGCCGACGGAGAGGTTTTAGTAGATACGATAGATGTCGATGACTTTTTCGACAATCCAAGCGAACCTCGTGCCCAACAATTCCTCAGCAAAATTATCAACCACGAAAGTGACAAAGTCAAATAAGGAGGCGCCTATGAAAAAGAAATTCTTTTTATCAGCATTATTGATTAGCCTTTTCGGTCTTTCTGCTGCCAAACCAGTGCAAGCCGATACTAGCGTCGCAGACATTCAAAAAAGAGGCGAACTAGTTGTCGGCGTTAAACAAGACGTTCCCAATTTTGGCTACAAGGATCCCAAGACAGGGAATTATTCTGGTATCGAAACCGACTTAGCCAAGATGATTGCAGACGAACTCAAAGTCAAGATTCGCTACGTTCCTGTTACCGCACAAACTCGTGGACCACTACTAGACAACGAACAGGTCGACATGGATATCGCAACCTTCACCATCACAGATGAACGTAAAAAATTGTACAATTTCACCAGTCCCTACTATACGGATGCTTCCGGCTTTTTGGTCAATAAATCCGCCAACATCAAAAGCATTGAGGACCTAAACGGTAAAACCATTGGGGTTGCCCAAGGATCCATCACCCAGCGCTTGATCACTGAACTGGGCAAAAAGAAAGGTCTAACCTTTAAATTCGTTGAACTTGGTTCCTACCCAGAATTGATTACTTCCCTTCACGCTCACCGTATTGATGCCTTTTCCGTGGACCGCTCTATCCTGTCTGGCTACATTAGTAAACGGACAGAACTACTAGATGATAGTTTTAAGCCATCTGACTACGGTATCGTCACCAAGAAATCAAACACCGAGCTCAACGATTATCTTGATAGCTTGGTCACTAAATGGACCAAGGATGGTAGTTTGCAGAAACTTTATGACCGTTACAAGCTCAAACCATCTAGCCATACCGCAGATTAAGGAGGACACCCCATGACAGATTTATCATCTTGGACAGCCTATTTTCAGGATTTTGGACAATTTTTCAATGGTTTCCTCTTCACCCTTGCCCTAGCGGTTGGTTCCTTTATCCTCGCCATGGTTTTGGGCATCTTCTTTGGGGCCATGTCAACCAGCAAACGCCCATTCTTGCGTGTTTTGGCTCGTATCTTTGTCGAATTTTACCAAAATACTCCCCTCTTGGTGCAGTTTGTCATCGTCTTTTATGGTTTGCCTCTTATCAGTGATCACACCATCATGATTCCAATTTATTGGACTGCTGTACTTTGTGTGGGACTCTATCACGGTGCCTATATTGCGGAGGTTATTCGTTCAGGGATTCAGTCTATTCCTAGCGGTCAGATGGAGGCCGCCTTGTCGCAAGGTTTCACCTATATCAGTGCCATGCGCTTGATTATCTTGCCTCAAGCCTTCCGTATCATTCTCCCACCTTTGACCAACCAAATCGTCAACCTCATCAAGAACACCTCTACCGTAGCTATCATCTCTGGAGTAGACTTGATGTTTGTGACCAAATCTTGGTCGGCCCTCAACGGAAACTATATCCCAGCCTTTTTAGGCGCTGCTCTTCTCTACTTTGCTCTATGCTTCCCTGTTGCCCAGTTTGGTCGCAAGATGGAGCAAGCCAACAAAAAAGCCTATTCACTTTAGGAGGTTACTATGGAATCTATTTTAGAAGTTTTGACCCCAGATAACCTAGTCTTTATCTTTAAAGGATTTGGCTTGACCCTCTACATTTCTCTAATTGCTATCGTCCTCTCGACCCTTATCGGAACAGTACTAGCCGTCATGAGAAATGGGAAAAATCCTGTCTTACGGATCATCTCCAGCATTTATATCGAGTTTGTACGTAACGTTCCCAACCTTCTCTGGATTTTCACCATTTTTTTGGTGTTCAAGATGAAGTCGACGCCAGCTGGCATTACCGCCTTCACCCTCTTTACATCAGCAGCCTTGGCTGAGATTATCCGAGGTGGCCTCAATGCCGTAGACAAGGGGCAGTACGAAGCAGGAATGTCACAAGGATTCACTTCTGCCCAAATCCTCTACCACATCATTCTCCCACAAGCAATCCGTAAAATGCTGCCAGCTATCATTTCTCAGTTTGTGACCGTGATTAAGGATACCAGTCTGCTCTATTCTGTTATCGCTCTACAAGAACTCTTTGGCGCCAGTCAAATCCTCATGGGACGTTATTTCGAACCAGAGCAGGTCTTCAGTCTTTATATCCTGATTGCCTTGATTTACTTTATCTTTAACTTTGCTATTTCTAGCTTGTCTCATAAGCTGGCAAAACGTTGGCAACAAGCCGCAGAATAAAAAAAGAAATGTGAACTCAAAACAAGGGTTCACATTTTTTGCTATAAATGAAAAAGAGTATCTCAATACTATGCAAACGTTTTACTTTTTGGTAAAATGACTTTAAAACCATAAAGCAAGGAGAAAAATCATGATCCACGAACTTTGCAAAGAATTCTCTCAACTGAAACAAGTAGAAGCAATTGCTCTTGGTGGTTCTCGTGCAGGACAAGCCTACGATCAAAATTCTGACTATGATGTTTATATCTATCTCAACTCTTCTATTGATGAGGCGACTCGTCAAATCATTCTTAGCAACTATTGCTCCTATATGGAAATTGGAAACCAGTTTTGGGAATTAGAGGACGACTGTGTACTAAACAACGGTATCCAAATCGAGTTGATTTATCGTTCGCTGGAGTCGTTTGAACAAGAATTGAACTCAACCGTTTTTCAACACAAAGCTCAAAATGCTTATACAACTTGCATGTGGCATAATCTACTCCACAGCAAGATTCTATACGATCCGAATGGAAACTATGCTTCGCTCCAAAGAGCCTACCAGATTCCCTATCCACAGGAACTCAAAAAGCATATCATTGAAAGGCAACTCCTTTTGCTAGAACAAGCCATGCCTGCCTTCTCTCACCAAATAGAAAAAGCTATCAAACGCCAAGATTTTCTCAGTATGAATCATCGTACAAGTGAATTTTTTGCTTCCTATTTTGACTTGTTATTTGCGCTCAATGAGCAAACCCATCCTGGGGAAAAACGAATGTTGGAGTACGCAAAGACCAATTGTACTCTCCTCCCTAAGCAATTTGAAGAAACTATTCGCAAGTATTTCCAACTACTCTATCAACCACAACAAGGAGAACAAGCGATCGTAACCTTGCAAACTATCCTGAAGGAACTAAAAGCCATTTTGCCATAGACCAAAAAGAAAATGTGAACCTCTGTTGCTGTTCACATTTTTATTTGTCGTTGACTGTAAAATTCTAATCTACTCATATTCAGTTGCCTATTTTTGACTCTCTCTCTGAAAATCTGCAACTAGGTTAGAAATTGTTCAATTGATTGACGAGCAATCATGAAGCCGTTCCAAAAACCGCACTCACAATCACTTACCCTGCTCTTTCATTACTAGTGACAATTTTTCCCTTAGGGTTACTACAAGATTTTTTAGAGATTCTAACAAGAATTACAATATGAATTTTACATATTACCATAGAACACCTCTATAGGAGAAAATCAGAGCTAAAATTAATAAAATATAGAAGGCGATAAAAAGCCATCTCATCTTAACACATAGAGCAATATATTCTCTGATAAAGGCCGATGGAATATAGTAGGCGGCTGTACGACAACCAAGGCCATCCCCCTTCATACCAATACGGCGAGCATAGGTACTAGTACGAAAAACATGATAATCATTGGTTACAAAGAGAAAACGTGGACTGGTCATCAGCCTCTCTCCCATTTCTTTTGAGAAGAGAAGATTCTCATAGGTTGTCGTTGAGTCTTCCTCTAGGAGAATTGCTTCTCTCGGAACATCCGTCTCTTCCAACAAATAGTTACAAATTGCCTGAGCCTCGGAAATCTTCTCATCCCCTCCTCGACCACCACTAGCGATGATTTTAACATTGGGATTGAGAGACTGGTGATAAGCTTCTACTGCCTTATCAATGCGACTCTTCAGTAAGGGAGTCACTTTTTCTCCATTCAATAAGCCTGCTCCGTGAATGATGATAAAATCATAATATTTTTTCTTAGGAATAAAAAGATACAGGATAGAATAAAGCAAAAATCCTGCAAAGGCAAAACCAAAAATTAAATACGAATAAATCAAAAAGAAAAAGAATATATTCACTAGATGATTGGTGTAGAACAAGCCATTGGTATCGCCCACTCGAATCGCCATGATTACAAAAAAGAATAGAATCACGCAACCTAATCCTAGAGACAAATAATTTGCCTTGGATTTTCCTTCTTTTTTTAATAACACAAATCCATTATAAATAAGGAAAAAACCACTTAGAAAAACTAAAAGAGGCAGCAGGAGAAAAATCCCTGCAAAGAAAACCATGTGCACTTCTTTCTGCCCAGCTTCGTAAAAAAGATTGGCAATGGACATATAAGAAAAGAGCAGAGACAAAAGCAAGAGAGCTGGATTCCAGAGACTGCGATTGTCCCTTAAAAACGAAACGAGAAAAAGTAGGACAAAAAATCCTGTGATAAAGTACATAGTCTCCTCCTTTGATGACTACATTGTACCATAATTATAGCAATAGAAAAAGAGAACCTTAGTCCTCTTACTTAGAGAGTTTATTCTGAGCATCTGCTACAACCTGAGCCAGACTTGTCTGACGAAGTTGATTCTCCATAGCTGCTTGAACATCGAACAACTTTTGGTCCAAGAC
This sequence comes from Streptococcus oralis, assembly GCF_019334565.1. Taxonomy (NCBI): domain Bacteria; kingdom Bacillati; phylum Bacillota; class Bacilli; order Lactobacillales; family Streptococcaceae; genus Streptococcus; species Streptococcus oralis. The sequence goes on from NZ_CP079724.1 coordinate 1,419,763, forward strand.
TGCATGGATATTAGCACCAATTGGGCAATTAGGATTTGGATTGTCATGGAAACTAAAGAGCTTACCAGACTTTCCTAAACACTCTACAGCTTGGTAGACATCCAACAAACTGATATCCTGAAGGTCTTTTATAATCTCAGTTCCTCCCGTACCACGAGCAACTGAAATCAATCCAGCTTTTTTGAGTTGCGATAAAGTCTTACGGATAATAACTGGATTGACTCCGACACTTGCCGCAAGAAAATCGCTGGTTACTTTACTTTCTGTATCCTGCATTGCAATAATAATCATCATATGAGTCGCAATTGTAAATCGGCTTGAAATTTGCATCTTCTTCTCCTTTCATTGATATTTTATTCATCTTTTCCCGTATAAACATTATACCTTTTTTGATTTTCCTGTCAAATATTATCGACTGATTACCTTTTCCATGCAAAAAGTCCTGTATCCCTCTTGGCAACCAGAACAGCGGAGGACATACAAAGACTTATTTTTTTATGCAATTTTACGGACAATCCCTTTTGTTTTATGACTTGACCAAACCGAGCTGATAGACACCCCAGCACCAACTAAGGTAAACACAGCTAACATAGCTAGATTATAAAAATAGTTATCTGGGAAATCACCGCTAAAGATTAATTGATTCACCACTCGGAAAGCAAAGGCAAACTCAACCCCTAGTTTGGCAACGACTTCCATCGCCAAATCAATTTGATTCACTAGAAAGACAGTAATCACCATCCAAATAGAGGAAATTACAATCCCCTTTCGAGATACCTTTCTTCCAAGTATTTCATATCCTTTAATGGTACAAATCCCCAGAACAATACCCGCTACCATAGCTACATAACCTAGACGAGCGATAAATAGAGCAACTGCTCCACCAATCAAGGCTCCAAGCAACGCACCAACTGCTCCAAGAAGAACATTTTCCTTTTGATTTTGATAAGAATCCACCTCAATCTGAAGATTGCTCTTCAGCAATTGATAACTTTCCTCATTGATAAGGAAAATTGAATCACCTAATTGATAGAGACCAACAGGACCCTCCTGACCACTGTAGGCACACACTTGGACGAAATGATGGGTTTCAAGGAAGGCAACGAGATCTGTTATGAGCGTCTGTAACTTCTCAATTGTTTTTGATTTGCGCATGGCACCTTTTACAACAAAAGAAACAAGGTACTGGTTGATAGACAAGGTCGACAAGTTTGGAAGAGATTCACTCTTAAACTCATCCCAAATCATTTCGTTTTCTTCTGAATCCGCAGGATTGCCATTCAAACTCACACTGACACAAAGTCGAAACTGATTTTTCACGTCAGTTTCTTGCAGGAAAAGTAAATAGCCTGACTGCGTGCCATAAATACTACGCGAATCTTCGTCAAATTGCAAGCCCAACTCCGAGGCAATTGCGTGTAACTCTTCTGGTTTCATTATTTGTCTCCTCTTATTTTGAATATCAATTAGTATGAGATTCAAATTAGTTTTATTCCGTTATTCTAACATAAATTTGAGAAGCCGTCAATTCGTATCCAGTTCGACTTATCGCAAAACAGCAGTCACTAGACTATCTTATTTCTAGCTAGAAGTCCTCTTAAAACCAATCTTTCTTTTCTCTTTCCATCCAGAGTTCAACATCCTGATCATAGCCTTCTTGTTCACTGATTTGACCTAACAATTCGTGGTTATGAGTATGGTGAATCCCATTTACCAAACTTTCATAGTAGATTTGGAAATAGGGGAGCTTCAAATCCTTAGCCAACTGCAATTCAGCTTCTACATCATAATCCACTCGACGAAAATCAATATCAGCCAAACCAGTTTCATCAAACTCTAAGATCATATACTGAGCCCGCAGGTCCTTACGCAACTTCGCATCTAGAAAGAAAGGTTGCCCAATGGATCCTGGATTAAGAATCAACTGTCCGTCACTTCCGTAACGAAGCAACTGTTGGTGGATATGGCCATATACTGCGATGGAGGCGTGTGGATTCGTCACCAATCTATCAAAATCTTCTTGTTTTCCCGTATGGATCAATTCTCTTCCCCAGTTTTTATCAGGGAGATGGTGAGTGATTCCCACCATCAAATCACCAAACTGACGATGAACTTGCATAGGTTGATTATTGAGGTCTTCGATTTCTTTAGGGCTGACCTCCTCTAAGATGTACTGACTTAGGCGCAGGAGATAACGATGGCTCGCTTTTGTAGGATCTAACTTGCGATGCAGACCTCGCCAGAGACTATTCTCCCAATTTCCCAGCACTCTTACAGTGATAGGCAAACTTGCTAAGAGATCCAAGATCCTTCTACGTCCTGTTCCTGGCATCAGAATATCCCCTAAAAGCCAGTATTGGTCTACCTCTACCTTCTTAGCATCAGCCAGTACAGCTTCCAAAGCTGTCGTATTTCCATGTATGTCTGAAAGAACCGCTATTTTGGTCATTCTTTCTCCTTACTCTCTTACTTCTTTTGTTAGTATTATAACAGAAAACACTCGAAAAGATCACTATCACCGATCACTGGATTAAATTGTAAGAGCTTCTAAATCGTGCTATAATATAAGTAGAGATTTCCCCTTCATTTAGGATTATGTGGTCTACAATATCTCTCAAATATCTCTCAATTTTTTGCAGATTGGAGGACTATTGCCATGCGGAATTATCTTAAGTATATCCCATACTACCTTGTTATTTTCTTTTTTTACTGGCCACTCTATGAACTCCTCTCTCTACTCATCTCTGACCCATATACACTGAAGGGACTGTACATTTACAACATCATCCTCTTTTCACCTCTGGTAACCTTTATCGTATCGCTACTTTATAGCTATCGATTTCATTTCTCACTTTGGTGGCTACTCGGTATCGGTCTGGTCTTTTGCTTTACCATCATCACCTTTGGCGAGTTCATCCTGCTTTACTTCCTAGCCTATGAACTCTTTGCCCTACTTGGGTTGGTTTCTGGTGTGGGTATCAAGCATCTCTTCCAAAGAGAGAAAAACAAAAAAATTATACAAAAACCTTGAAAATTCTCGCAATCATGCTATAATAATGCATAGAGACAAGTCACTTAGTCCCTTTCTACTAGAGAGTGCGTGGTTGCTGGAAACGCATAGAAAGTCTAAACTGATACTACTCTACTGACTTTTATGAAAACATAAAACGGTGGCTACGTTAAAGCCAATCTGAGGTGTCCCTCTTTTTTGAGGAACATGAATGAAGGTGGAACCACGTTGCGACGTCCTTTTAGGATGTCGTTTTTTGTTTGGAGAATAGAGATATTGCCAGGTAAAATGAAACATAGCTAAGAAAAGAAGATGGAGGTTGATATGAATAAATCATTGTCTTGGGTGATTCCCTGTACCTTCCTTATAGTCTATGTCTGGCTAATGAAAACTCTCAGTCTATGGGGGACGGAAAACATTGTCGTCTTTTCATTTTTTCTACTCATTCCTCTCTTACCATTCCTTGCTCCCTTTCTTGGTATCTTAATGTTTTTTAACAACAAGAAACTCATTATAACAGGATATCTTTTAAGTTTGACAGCTGCTATCTATTTGATCAATGCTATAAGAAACTATCCGCTAAGGATATACATGAGAGGCGAGATGACTGATGAACAATATCTTTCTCTAATCCTTTCTTTGGTATGCTATCTATTCGTTTCAACAGCTTTCTTTATCCTTAGAATGAGAAAGTTAAACCATCATTTGCTTAGATAATCAATTGTTTTCATTCTTTGTAGATAACGAATTCTCTACTTCTTCAACCTCAGTTTTTAAATATGATAAATTTTTAAGGAGAAAACCATGATTAAGATTACTTTCCCAGATGGCGCTGTTCGTGAATTCGAATCTGGCGTTACTACTTTTGAAATTGCCCAATCTATCAGCAATTCCCTAGCTAAAAAAGCCTTGGCTGGTAAATTCAACGGCAAACTCATTGACACGACTCGTGTTATCACTGAAGATGGAAGCATTGAAATCGTGACACCTGATCACGAAGATGCCCTTCCAATCTTGCGTCACTCAGCTGCTCACTTGTTTGCCCAATCAGCTCGTCGCCTTTTCCCTGATATTCACTTGGGAGTTGGTCCGGCTATTGAAGATGGCTTCTACTACGATACCGACAATACTGCTGGTCAAATCTCTAACGAAGACCTGCCTCGTATCGAAGAAGAAATGAAAAAAATCGTTAAAGAAAACTTCCCATCAATCCGTGAAGAAGTGACGAAAGACGAGGCACGTGAAATCTTTAAAAACGACCCTTACAAGTTGGAATTGATTGAAGAACACTCTGAGGACGAAGGCGGTTTGACTATCTACCGTCAGGGTGAATATGTAGACCTTTGCCGTGGCCCACACGTTCCGTCAACAGGCCGCATCCAAATCTTCCACCTTCTCCATGTAGCTGGTGCTTACTGGCGTGGAAATAGCGACAACGCGATGATGCAACGGATCTACGGTACAGCTTGGTTTGACAAGAAAGACTTGAAAAACTACCTTCAAATGCGTGAAGAAGCTAAAGAACGTGACCACCGTAAACTTGGTAAAGAACTTGACCTCTTCATGATTTCACAAGAAGTTGGACAAGGACTTCCATTCTGGTTGCCAAACGGTGCGACGATCCGTCGTGAATTGGAACGCTACATCGTCGACAAAGAGTTGGCTTCTGGCTACCAACACGTTTACACTCCACCACTTGCTTCTGTGGAGCTTTACAAGACTTCTGGTCACTGGGATCATTACCAAGAAGACATGTTCCCAACCATGGACATGGGTGACGGGGAAGAATTTGTCCTTCGTCCAATGAACTGCCCACACCACATCCAAGTCTTTAAACACCATGTTCACTCTTACCGTGAATTGCCAATCCGTATCGCTGAAATCGGTATGATGCACCGCTACGAGAAATCTGGTGCCCTCACTGGTCTTCAACGTGTGCGTGAAATGTCACTCAACGACGGTCACCTCTTTGTCACTCCAGAACAAATCCAAGAAGAATTCCAACGTGCCCTTCAGTTGATTATCGATGTTTATGAAGACTTCAACTTGACTGAATACCGCTTCCGTCTCTCTCTTCGTGACCCTCAAGATACTCACAAGTACTTTGACAACGATGAGATGTGGGAAAATGCCCAAACCATGCTTCGTGCAGCCCTTGATGAAATGGGAGTGGACTACTTTGAAGCTGAAGGTGAGGCAGCCTTCTACGGACCAAAATTGGATATCCAAGTTAAGACTGCTCTCGGAAAAGAAGAAACCCTTTCGACTATCCAGCTTGACTTCTTGCTTCCAGAACGCTTCGACCTCAAATATATCGGAGCTGATGGTGAAGAACACCGTCCAGTTATGATCCACCGTGGGGTTATCTCAACTATGGAACGCTTCACAGCTATCTTGATTGAGAACTACAAGGGAGCTTTCCCAACATGGCTTGCCCCACACCAAGTAACTCTCATCCCCGTTTCTAACGAAAAACACGTAGACTACGCATGGGAAGTGGCTAAGAAACTCCGTGACCATGGTGTCCGTGCAGACGTAGATGAACGCAATGAAAAAATGCAGTTCAAGATTCGTGCTTCACAAACTAGCAAAATTCCTTACCAATTGATTGTTGGTGATAAGGAAATGGAAGACGGAACAGTCAACGTTCGGCGCTATGGCCAAAAAGAAACACAAACTGTCTCAGTTGATGACTTTGTTCAAGCTATCCTTGCTGACATTGCTAACAAATCACGTGTGGAAAAATAAAACGATCACTGTCTGAGAAACATTTTTCAGTAAGAAAAAGCAACAACTGAAATAGTTGTTGCTTTTTTATATTTTATTTAACCTGAGCTAGTCGTGATTGGTCAAACCATCACAAATGGCAGCCTCATCAACAATCCTTTCTATCCACTAACTGTTGGATATAGGATATCCTCCCAAGATTTGCTTCCTCGAGTTAGAAAAGTTCAATATCCTCAATCCTTGTCTGCTTCATTTTCTTTTACGAGATCTTTTTGTGAATCTTTTTCAGAGAGTTTTTGATCGATATACTTGTTAATGTTTTCATAAAATTCCTTGGTCATCTCACTATCTAATTTTATCGAATTATGGACTTGATTGACTTTTAATTGAACAGATTGAATACCGTAAGAGGCTTGTTTTTGGTGGATCCTTTCTAATTCTTCTTCTGAAATCGGATCTCCAACAACCGTCAAGACTAATTCATTGTCCCTTGACTTGTAGACTTGATTAATGACCGTGTGATTGGCGAACTCTTTTCCTACAAACTGTTTGATTCCTTCTTTTCGCGCTTGATCTATCGTCAGAGTGACTGCTGAATAACTAGCTGGAAGAATCAATAATACAATCAAGGATATCAAGCCAATTCTCATTTTAATGTTTAGCTCTTTAAATGAACTTAAGGGAGATTTCCTCATCAAAATTCTTGTTCCAACAATGTTTGTTAACATGATGAAGACACAGTTGATCAAGAAAAGATAGAGAGCCCCAAATAAAAATCGTACATTTCCATTAGCTAAACCATAACCTGCAGTACAGATAGGTGGCATCAGAGCTGTTGCAATAGCTACTCCTGGAACAATATTGTTTGCTTCTTTTTTCCTTGACCCAATTACACCTGCTATCCCACCAGCAATAGCTATGAGAACATCCCAAATGGTTGGAGAGGTTCGTGCAATCAATTCGCTACTTTCATAAGATAAGGGAGAAATCCAGAAATACAGAGCCGAGACAAGCAAGCTGACCAATACTTGAGTAAATAAAACCCCTAGAGATTGTTTGATTAAACGGGTATCAAAAATAGATAAACCAAAACCCAGTCCAACAATCGGTGTCATAAGAGGGGAAATCAGCATGGCTCCAATAATGACCGCTGTTGAATTCATATTTAGACCTATAGAGGCAATAAAAATCGCACACATCAAAATCACTGTATCTCTTAATCGAACATGAAGGTCATCATATAGTTTCTCGCGGAATTCACGTGTTGAATAGTTTCTGGACATTGGTTACTCCTTTTATTTCATATACTCTTGTTTCTGCATGGATGATGGTAGAGGGACTTCTGTCCAATCTTACATATTTTTCTTCTCACCTGTTATGTTTTTGAAAATTATCCTTTAAGCATCCGTCAGTCTATCCTTGATATTATATCAAAAATTTTACAACCTTTCTCTGAAGAACTCAATCAATTTAAAAGATAGTGAACGGGAAAAATTCCAGTTACCTTTTTCTTTGTTCTATCCTATTTTCTCACTACATAGAAATCTAAAGAAGAGCTTGAAAGATTTCTTCCAAGTTCTTAGCATTTCTTTTTACTCAATAAGTAGGTTCACTTCCGCAAACTTAATTCGCACCGTCGTTCCTTTTCCAACCTCAGACTCGATGCGAATCTGGTGACCCAGTTCTTCAGAAATTTTCTTAGATAGATAAAGTCCAAGTCCAGATGACTGCTGGGTCAAACGCCCATTGTAGCCTGAAAAGCCACGTTCAAAGACTCGGAGCACATCGCTGTTTTTAATCCCGATTCCCGTATCCTTGATACAGAGCTCCTGACCTTCCATATAAATCTCTAGCCCACCTTCCTTGGTGTATTTGAGACTGTTTGAAAGGATTTGTTCAATGACGACCAACAGCCATTTCTTATCAGTCACGATGATTTTGTCAAGGTCATGGAGATTGAGCGTCAGTCCTTTTTGGATAAAGAAAAGGGCATACTTGCGAACCACTTCCTTCACCAAATCCTCCACTTGAACCTTTTCAAATACCAAGTCATCATGGAAGCTCTCTAAACGCAGGTACTGCAACACCAGGTTGGTATAGGAGTCAATCTTAAAGATTTCCTGTTCCAGTTGCTGCTTGACCTCCCGATCAGAGACTTCTGCCACTAAAAGTCGACTAGCCGCAATGGGGGTCTTGATCTGATGAACCCACAAGGTGTAGTAATCCAGCAAATCCGTCAGCTTGCTCTGAGCCTCAGACTTCTTTTGATACAATTCAGATTCACGCTCTTCGAGCTTTTCTGCTAGCGCACATTCTAGAGGAGACTTGGGGTCTCGCTCAGCATAGAGTACTTCCTGCCGGTAAACCTGAGCTTCTGCAAAAATATCCCAAGCCAAAAATAAGAAGGTCAAAAAACTACTGAGCAGAAAGAAATAAAGAAAATAAGTTCCTAGACTAGCAAATAAAAACTGAAAGAGAAGGACGAGAAAGCCTAATGAAAAAATATAGGTAAAAACACGACTGCGAGAACGCAGATAGGCTAGACAAAATGATTTCCAATCAAGCATGTTTCAGTCCGTATCCTATCCCTTTCTTGGTTTCGATAAAGCCTACTAAACCTTGCTCCTCCAACTTTTTACGCAAGCGAGCAACATTGACAGACAAGGTATTGTCATCGATGAAAAAGTCGCTATTCCAGAGTTCCCGCATCAAGTCATCACGCGCCACGATATTGCCAGCATGTTCAAACAGCACTCGCAAAATTTGAAATTCATTCTTGGTCAAACTCAGGACCTCCCCCTGATAGTGCAGGTCCATAGACTTGGTATTGAGGATTACACCTGCATACTCTAGCAAACTTTCATCCCGCCCAAACTCATAGGAACGGCGCAACAAGCCCTGAACCTTAGCAAGGAGGACCTGCTGGTCAAAAGGCTTAGTTACAAAGTCATCCGCTCCCATATTGATTGCCATGACGATATCCATAGCCTGATCTCTCGAAGACAGAAACATGATAGGTACCTTGGAAATCTTACGAATTTCCTGGCACCAGTGGTAACCATTAAAGAGTGGCAGGCCAATATCCATGAGGACCAAATGAGGTTCTGACTGGACAAAAAGGCTCAATACTTCCATAAAATCTTCTACCAAAACGACCTCAAAGCCCCACTCAGAGAGCAGTTTCCCCACTTGTTGCCGAATAACTTGGTCATCTTCTACTAGTAAAATCTTGTGCATGCGCTCCTCCTTTGTTATTTCTCAAAGTATCAAAACCCTTCATATCAGATTTACGGATCAGTATCTCATACTGTTTAGAAGCCTATTTCCCAAATCCAGATAAGAAAACAGATGCTAAATAGAGAACATTCCCACTGATATCATACCTTATTTTTAATTATAGTTCCAGCCTTATCCTATATTTTCCTTTTTGTGCTCATTTAGTTAGCGTTTCTTTAACTTATTTAATAGATCTAGCCTTCTTATTGACAAGCTAGCCATGATTTGTTAGAATATGAATGAACAAAAAATTCTATTCATTCATTCATAAAATAAAGGAGGTTAAATCCTATTGGACAAAAAACAATCTTTAAAGACAGCAGCCTATGAAGTTTTTTCGAAAAAAGGTTACAAGGCAACAAGTATTTCAGAAATTGCTAGGCAAGCTGGTGTTGCAGTTGGTTCTTTTTATAACTATTACGAGAGTAAAGAAGCCATTTTTCTAGACATCTATATAGATGAAAACAACCGTGTTCGCCAAGCTATGATCGAAGAACTGGATTGGGAAATTGACATGATCGACCTCATTGGTCAACTATTTGCTCAGTCCAGAACTCTCGTTTCTTCCAATAAAATCCTTGCAGAATGGTACAATCCTGCCATCGCAGATGAGTTGCACAGCTACTATTCCTCGGAAGAAGGCAAAGTCGCAAATCCTTTTCATCAGTTTCTAGTTAAAACTTTTACAAATCGCATGCAGGCTGAAGGGTACTCGCCAGAAAAGATTCAAGATATTTTACAGGTTTATAATCTTTTTTACTATATGGATATGCATATCACGGAAAAAGATTTTCCAGATATTGGCAAAACTGTTGAAATACTTGCAACCAACTTCATTAAAGGAGTTCTAAAATAAAGAATGGATTTCTTTATTTTTTGAAAAGATATGAATGAATTATTTTTAAGTTCATTCATAAATTTAAGAACAGGAGTCATAAAAAATGAAAAGAGGTAAAAAAATGTTTATTATCATTCTATCAACACTTGGAGCGCTATGTATTATAACTTGGGGTGCCATCGCTTATCTTGGACGAAGCCAGACATTATCGATAAAATCCATCGAAAACCCCAGCGGAGATCTATATTTAATTCATATCACAAAACCGAGTCATCAAATCTGGAAAGCTGGGGCTTATGCTAAGTTTACACTCCCTGATACCTCGTCTACTGCTAGTAAATATGAAGCTAAGGGAGAGCAAACCAGTCGATGGCTAACCATTGCCTCCACACCTGATGAAGATGAAATCCTCATTTTAACTCATCATAGTGGTAGCCACTTTAAGAACACCTTGACACATTTACCGTCTGGCAGTAAGATTGAGATGAGTTGGTTGGATTCCTCTTTAACCATTAAAGATACGAATCAGCCACTAGTTTGCTTTGCATCTGATGTTGGTATTTCTACTCTACGCCCCCTTATCAAAGAATGGGCTGGTAAATGTCCGATTATTCTCAACCATTTTGACAAAGGAGTTACTATTTTCGATAATGAGATGAAAGAACTGGCTCAAAAAACACCGAATTTTACTTATAAAACTAGCGATGATTTTTCTCAAAGTCAAGAATTTGTAAAACGTGCTATTGATGAATACGGCAATCAAGCCAGCTATCTCATCACAGGTCAGCCTGATGATGTTAAAGAAATGACGAATTTTTTAAAGGAAAATGGGATTGATAGCAATAACATACAAGTAAGCTCGTTTAGAGGTTTGAAATAGGAGCAATCTATCTTCTATATATTTCAATCAAACCCTACTAGGTCATTCGAACAAGTCTACTAGCTAATTCTAGGTAAATGTGATAGGATAAACATAGAGAAAGGAGCTTTTATGGCTAATATTTTTGACTACCTGAATGATGTAGCATACGATTCCTTTTATGATCTCCCCATGAATGAGTTAGATGTTCTTGCCTTGACTGAATTAACCTATCTTGCTTTCGATGATGTAGTCACCCAAGAACCAAAGCGTCTCATAGATCTTGCACCTCAAATCCCTAGAGACACGACGATGCTGACCAATAAGAACCGTCTCCAATTGTTAGATCAGCTCGCTCAACACAAACGCTTTAAAAATTGCAAGCTCTCAGACTTTATCAACGATATTGATCCTGAATTGCAAAAACAGTTTGCGGCTATGACTTATCGTATCAGTCTCGATACCTATTTGCTTGTTTTTCGTGGGACGGATGATAGTATCATCGGCTGGAAAGAAGATTTCCATATGACCTATATGAAGGAAATCCCAGCTCAAAAACATGCCCTCCAGTATTTAGAGAACTTTTTTGCCAAACATCCTAACCAAAAGGTTATCCTAGCAGGACACTCAAAAGGGGGAAATCTAGCTGTCTATGCTGCCAGTCAACTCGATCCACTCTTACAAAAAAACATTGTAGCTGTCTATACTTTTGATGCCCCTGGGCTTCACAAGGAACTAACCGAAACACCTGGCTATCAAAACATGATGGAAAGAACGAAAGTGTTTATCCCGCAAGGGTCTATCATCGGGATGATGCTGGAAATTCCGGATAAAAAAATCATCGTTCGAAGCACTGCCTTGGGTGGTCTTGCCCAGCACGACACTTTTAGTTGGCAGGTTGAAGACAAACACTTTGTCCAACTAGACGAGACCAATAGTGACAGCCAGCAAGTCGATACCACCTTCAAGGAATGGGTTGAGACGGTCCCTGATACTGAACTGCAGCTCTACTTTGACCTCTTTTTTGGAATCATTCTCGATGCAGGCATCTCCTCTATCAACGACCTCTCTTCCTTCAAGGTTATTGAACACGTTCACCATCTCTTTGTCCAAGCTCAATCCCTCACTCCCGAAGAAAGAGAAACCATGGGACGACTAACCCAACTCTTGATCGACACCCGCTACCAAGCTTGGAAAAATCGTTAAAATAAGAAAGTCAATGAATCACCCGATTCCTTGGCTTTTTTAGAAAAAAGGGTCAGAAAAGTTAGCCTAAATCACAAACCTTGACGACAGACTCATTTTTTGTTAAAATGTAACAAATATTATTACATCTAACGTAAGATAATCCATGAAAGGACTTCTACCATGAAATCATTAAAAGGTATTTTATTTATCGGACTTAGTATGCTTCTGACTATTCTAGCTTGGCTCAGTTCAGGCGCTAGTCAGTTTCTAATCCCTGGTTTAGCTCTCACTACCCTCTCACTTACTTTTATACTAGCTAGCCGTTTACCCTTGCTTGAAGCTTGGTTTAACGGACTTGAAAAGATGTATCTAGCTCATAAATTCACTGCTTTTCTATCCATTCTCCTACTAACCCTACACAACTTTAGCATGGGCGGTCTCTGGGGTTCGCATTTAGCCGCCCAGTTTGGAAATATCGCTATCTATATCTTTATCAGCATCGTTCTGGTTGCCTATCTGGGACAATATATCCAGTATGAAGCATGGAGATGGATTCATCGATTGGTTTATCTAGCCTATATCTTTGGCCTTTTTCATGTTTTGATGATCATGGGAAATCGTCTCCTCTCCTTTAGTTTCCTAGGTCTTATCTTTGGAATCTATGCTCTTTTAGGCTTGCTTGCAGGTTTTTATATTATTTTCCTTTATCAAAAGGTCGGTTTCACCTATCTTGGAAAAATCGTAGGAATCAAACGCGTCAATCACGATACAACTGAAATTGAAATCGAACTTAGTCATCCTTTCACCTACGAATATGGACAATTTGCCTTTCTAAAAATTTTCCAAAAAGGTTTTGAGACTGCTCCACACCCTTTCTCCATCTCAGGAGGACAAGGACGAACTCTTTATTTTACGATAAAAAACTCTGGTGACCACACCAAGAATATCTATGACAATCTTCAAGTTGGTAGCAAGGTTGCAGTTGATCGCGCCTATGGACATATGACTATGGAACATGGTCCAAAGCAGCAAATCTGGATTGCAGGTGGAATTGGAATGACACCTTTCATCTCTTATATCCGAGAACACCCTATCCTAGACAGGAACGTCCGCTTCTACTATAGTTTCCGTGGAGAGGAAAATGCTGTCTACTTAGATCTACTTCGAGACTACGCCCGTCAAAATGCTAACTTTGACCTGCAGCTGGTCGATAGCAATGAAAAAGGATACCTGACTTTGGATCAAGAAGAAATCCCTGACCAGACTACAGTCTATATGTGTGGACCTCTTCCTATGATGAAGACCCTTGCCAAGCAAATCAAGAAAAAGAATCCCAAAGCAAAACTCATTTACGAAGATTTCAAGTTTAAATAAGATCATTGTCCCTCTAACACAAAAGAGGGACTTTCTTTTCACTTTATTTCCCTCTTCTGTGCTATACTTAATTTAGTACATTCTTTGAGATTGGAGCCAGTATGAAAATCCATAAAACCGTGAATCCCATTGCCTATGAAAACACTTATTATCTGGAAGGAGACCAACACCTGATTGTGGTTGACCCAGGTAGCCATTGGGAAGCTATTCGCAAGACTATCGAGAAAATCAACAAACCAGTCTGCGCGATTCTCCTGACCCACACCCACTACGACCATATTATGAGTCTGGACTTGGTTCGTGACACTTTTGGAAATCCCCCCGTTTATGTAGCAGAAAGTGAAGCCAGCTGGCTCTATACTCCCGTTGACAATCTCTCTGGCCTACCTCGTCATGATGATATGGCTGATGTCATCTGCAAACCAGCTGAACACACCTTTGTCTTTCATGAGGAATACCAGATCGAAGAGTTTCGTTTTACAGTTCTACCAACCCCAGGGCACTCTATTGGCGGTGTTTCCCTGGTCTTTCCTGATGCTCATCTAGTCTTGACGGGAGATGCTCTATTCCGAGAAACCATCGGACGGACAGACCTTCCTACAGGTAGCACGGAACAACTCCTCCATAGCATTCAGACGCAGCTCTTCACCCTTCCTAACTACGATGTCTATCCTGGGCATGGTCCAGCTACGACGATCGCTCACGAAAAGACCTTTAATCCCTTTTTTTAGCAAACAAAAAACCAAGGGTAATTTCCTTGGTTTTTTTGTAGCTTCAATTTCTATGTCAATATTTGCTCAGAAGAATCAATATTGACTAGAAAAATAATTCAAAACTAATTAGCTCGATTCAATTCTTTCCAGTCAATATTTGATAAATTAAGCTTTTCAGAAGAGATATCTAAAACTTGCTCTGCTTTTTCATTGCCACCGATTTGAATAGTTGCTTCTTTAATCTTCTGCACTCCATTTTTATCAAACGAATATAGAGCCAGATTCATTTCTGGACGAGTTGACTGCCAGTCTGCATAAGAGACTTGACCATTTTCATAAATATCAAATCCTGAGCGAAAACCACCTGCAGAAGCTATATATGCTGTGTGAAGTAAGCTAGGTTTTTGATTTTCCAAATAATAAATAGCTGAAACAAATTTTTCATCGCCAATAAGCAACTCGTCTTGACCATCCTTATTCAAATCAACAATTGCGTATTTCCAATCGGGTGCATTATGATAATCCATTCGAGAGAAAACTAAGCCATATTCTTCTGAAGTAATCTTATCTTGTTTATTTTCCTTGTATAAATCTTCTCTATTACCTTGTTTTAAAAGGTCTGTAAAGTGTTTATAGCGTTCAATCACTTCTTTATATAAATCTTGTCTGGTTTCTTTCTTATTTTCAGCAGTCGATTGCGATTCCTTGGTTGACGAGTCACTAGTATTTTCAGCCTTAGCTTCTGTTGATACACTAGTCTTATCGTCTTTGGAGACAGATGATAGTGCAGATGAAGGTTCTGTATTGTTCCTATTTTTATTGAGACTACAAGATGCTAAAACTGAAATCGAAAGAATAGCTGATAGCATCATTAAAAATTTCTTCATGTTAACCTCGATAGCATTGCATTTTCAGATTGATAAACTTCAAAAATGAACCATTAATTCCAAGATGATACTTGGTTAGAGACTTACTTTACCAAATAATCACACGGTCCTCTGGTGAACGCCACATACCGTCGCCTTCTTTGACATCATAGGTTGTAAAGAAGTCATCGAAGTTTGGCACTTGCACATTGACACGGAGTTTAGCAGGCGCGTGCACGTCGACACTGGCCATGAGTTTCATCAACTCCGGACGGCCT
Source organism: Streptococcus oralis (assembly GCF_019334565.1). Taxonomy (NCBI): domain Bacteria; kingdom Bacillati; phylum Bacillota; class Bacilli; order Lactobacillales; family Streptococcaceae; genus Streptococcus; species Streptococcus oralis. Next base: position 1,434,892 of record NZ_CP079724.1, read on the forward strand.
TTCATACGCCAGATACGAGCAAAGTTGTGGAAGAATTCTTCAGCAGAGAAGTCTGCTTCTCTCTTGGCAGCTTCAAGGGCTGCAGCAATTCCTCCTAGGTCGGCAACATTTTCTGATACGGTTAGTTTTCCGTTGATCCTTGCGCCGTATGATTCTTGACCATCAAACTGGTCGATAACTTTCTGCGTTTTTTCTTTAAAGGCTGCATAGTCGCTTTCTGTCCACCAATCTTTGAGGCTACCATTTTCATCAAAAGAAGCGCCATTTGTATCAAAGGCATGAGAAATCTCATGGGCAATAACAGCACCAATACCACCGTAGTTAGCAGAAGACGACTGATGCAAATCATAGAATGGAGCCTGTAAAATGGCAGCTGGGAAGACAATCAAGTTCTTCTGAGGATTGTAGTAGGCATTGACCATATGAGCTGGCATGCCCCATTCCTTGTAATCAACAGGCTGGTTCCACTTGCTCCAGCTGTGCTTGATTTCCACACGCGCAAAGGCTAGAGCATTTTCAAAGAGACTGGCAGTTTCGTCCACTACTTTGTCCTTGTAGCGTTCTGGCAATTCCTCTGGATAACCGATATAAGGTTTGATGACATTGAGTTTGACAATGGCCTTATCTCGCGTTTCAGGCGTGAGCCAGTCGTTCTTAGCCAAACGTTCCTTATAAACGTCAATCATAGTCGCCACTTTTTTCTCTACGTCTGCCTTAGCTTCTGGGGAGAATTTTTCATGCGCATACCAGAGACCAAGGGCTTGCTTAAAGGGACCTTGGGCCAAGTGATAGGCTGCCTTGACCTTATCCTGAGCTTCTGGAACACCTGAAAGGGCACGTCCGTAGGCACCTGACAAGACACGAATCTCGTCTGTGAGATAGCTGGTTGAAAGATTGACCACAGCTAAAATCAAGGTTGCCTTAAGCAAAGGCCAAGCTTCTTCACTATAAAATTGGTCTGCTGCTTGCCAGAAACGCTCCTCGTCTACGATAACCTTATCTGGAGTTTGTCCAATCACTGCTTGGAAGAAATCATCCAAAGGGAGGGCAGGGGCAAATTTCTTGAAATCTTCATAAGCATATGGATGGTAGAGTTTGGCATATTCTGAACTTTCTTCGTTAGAAAGAACCACCGCTGCGATACGACGGTCCAATTCCAATCTCTTCTCTAGTAAGTCTTCGATTTCCTCATCTGAAAAATCATAGGCTTTGAGAAGATTTGCGCTACTTTCCTTCCAAAGCGTCAAGAGCTCCTCACGTTGAGGATGGTCTTCAGCATAGTAGGTTGTATCTGGCAAGATAGTTCCTGGTGCACTTGCCCAGAGAACATTGGTTCTGGCATCCATAAAGTCTGGTGATACTCCAAATGGAAGGAAGTTTGGTTTACCTGCTAGTTCAAACTCTGCCAGTTTGCTGGTAAAATCTGCAAAGCTCTCCAAATCTTGGTATTCCTTGAGCAGAGGAAGGACAGGCTTGATTCCATCTGCATCCCTCTTATCAAAATCACGTACCATACGATGGTACTTAACAAAATTTGCGAGGATAGCGTCCTCTGGAACATCTTCGCCTTCCAACCACTTGTCCGTAGTTGCCAGCATTAACTCTTCAATTTCCTCATCAAGGTCAATAAAGCCACCTGTTCGAGATTTATCAGCTGGAATAACAGCTGTTTTTTCCCATTCTCCATTGATTGCATCATAAAAATCGTCTTGATAACGTGTCATCTTGTTCTCGCTTTCATTTTTTCACTTATTCTTAGCTTAGCAAAAAACACTTGGGAATGCAATTAAAAATGGTCTCTCTTTTTTCTTCATTTTTCAGTTATTATTTTAAATTTTTTAAAAATTAACTTGACTTAATTTTTTTTTAATGTATATTAAAAGACAGGAGGAAAATAACTGTATGATACGTATCGAAAACCTCAGTGTCTCCTACAAAGAAACGTTGGCACTAAAGGATATTTCACTAGTGCTCCACGGACCAACTATTACCGGAATTATTGGTCCAAACGGTGCTGGAAAATCAACTTTATTAAAAAGTATGTTGGGAATTATCCCACACGAAGGTCAGGCCTTTCTCGATGACAAAGAAGTCAAGAAATCTTTACATCGAGTTGCCTATGTCGAGCAAAAAATCCATATCGACTACAATTTCCCTATCAAGGTCAAGGAATGTGTCTCACTGGGACTCTATCCATCTATCCCGCTCTTCCACACTTTAAAGGCCAGCCACTGGAAAAAAGTGGCGGATGCACTTGAAATCGTTGGACTCTCAGACTATGCTGATCGCCAAATCAGTCAGCTCTCTGGAGGACAATTCCAACGTGTTTTGATTGCCCGCTGCTTAGTGCAGGAAGCTGACTACATCTTTTTAGATGAGCCTTTTGTCGGGATTGACTCGATCAGTGAAGAGATTATCATGAATACACTGAGAGACCTTAAAAAAGCTGGTAAAACAGTTCTCATCGTCCATCATGACCTCAGCAAAGTCCCTCATTATTTCGACCAAGTTATGCTTCTCAATCGAGAATTGGTTGCTATTGGTTCAACTGAAGAAACCTTTACCGAAGTCAATCTCAAAAAAGCTTATGGTAGTAAGCTCTTCTTTAATGGAGGTGACCTATGATAGTAGAATTTATCGATGGATTGCAACATTTCCATTTCCTACAAAATGCCCTGATAACAGCTATAGTCATCGGGGTGGTTGCTGGAGCCGTGGGATGTTTTATCATCTTACGTGGAATGTCTCTCATGGGGGATGCCATCTCTCACGCAGTTTTGCCCGGCGTAGCCCTTTCCTTTATCCTGGGAATTGATTTCTTTATTGGAGCGATCATCTTTGGCTTGATGGCTTCCATCATCATTACCTACATCAAGGGGAACTCTATCATCAAGAGTGACACTGCCATTGGTATTACCTTTTCATCTTTCTTAGCCTTAGGTGTCATCTTGATTAGTGTTGCCAAGAGTTCGACAGACCTCTTCCATATCCTTTTTGGGAATATCCTCGCTGTCCAAGATACGGACATGTGGATCACCATTGGTGTGGGGGCATTGATTCTCTTGATTATCGGGATTTTCTTTAAACAACTATTGATTACATCCTTTGACGAGCTTTTGGCTAAAGCCATGGGAATGCCTGTTAATTTCTATCACTATCTACTCATGGTGCTCTTGACCCTTGTGTCAGTCACTGCCATGCAAAGTGTTGGAACGATTCTTATCGTGGCCATGTTGATCACCCCAGCTGCGACGGCTTACCTTTATGCTAATAGCCTAAAGAGCATGATTTTTCTTTCATCAACCCTAGGGGCAACCGCTTCTGTTTTGGGACTCTTTATCGGCTATAGCTTCAACCTCGCAGCAGGATCCAGCATCGTGCTCACATCTGCCAGCTTCTTCTTAATCAGTTTCTTTATCTCTCCAAAGCAACGATACTTGAAACTAAAAAATAAAAAAATCAATAAATAAGGGGAAACCCTTCTGGAGGAATCTAATGAAAAAATTAGGTACATTGCTCGTTCTTTTTCTTTCTATCATTGGATTAGCTGCCTGTGCTAGTGGGAAAAAAGATACAGCATCTACAAACCAAAAACTAAAGGTTGTAGCGACTAACTCTATCATTGCTGATATTACTAAAAATATCGCTGGTGACAAGATTGATCTTCATAGTATCGTTCCTGTTGGTCAAGACCCACACGAGTACGAACCACTTCCTGAAGACGTAAAGAAAACTTCTGAGGCTGACCTCATTTTCTATAACGGTATCAACCTTGAAACAGGTGGCAATGCTTGGTTTACCAAATTGGTCGAAAATGCCAAGAAAACTGAAAACAAAGACTACTATGCAGTTAGTGACGGCGTAGATATCATCTACCTTGAAGGTCAAAACGAGAAAGGCAAAGAAGACCCACACGCTTGGCTCAACCTTGAAAATGGGATAATTTATGCTAAAAATATCGCTAAACAGTTGATTGCAAAAGACCCTAGCAACAAGGAATTCTACGAAAAAAATCTCAAAGACTATACTGAAAAGCTAGACAAACTGGACAAGGAAGCTAAAGAGAAATTTAACAATATCCCTGCTGAGAAAAAACTCATTGTAACCAGCGAAGGATGCTTCAAATACTTCTCTAAAGCTTACGAAGTTCCAAGTGCCTACATCTGGGAAATCAACACAGAAGAAGAAGGAACACCTGAACAAATCAAGACCTTGGTTGAAAAACTTCGCCAAACAAAAGTTCCATCACTCTTTGTTGAATCAAGTGTCGATGACCGTCCAATGAAGACTGTTTCACAAGACACAAATATCCCAATTTACGCACAAATCTTTACTGACTCAATCGCTGAAGAAGGTAAAGAAGGTGACAGCTACTACAACATGATGAAATACAACCTTGACAAGATTGCTGAAGGTTTGTCAAAATAATCCATTAAAAACGTCATTCTCACCGAATTGGCGTTTTTTTACACTTTCCGGTCAAATCATTGGAAAAATCTGATAATTCTCGGTAAAATGAAAGAAAAAAGAATGGAGTAGTTTCATGACCACTTTTCTCGGAAATCCTGTAACTTTTACAGGTAAACAACTGCAAGTCGGAGACAAGGCACTTGACTTTTCTCTTACGACAACCGATCTCTCTAAAAAAACGCTAGCTGACTTTGAAGGAAAGAAAAAAGTCTTGAGTGTTGTCCCTTCTATCGATACTGGTATCTGCTCAACGCAAACTCGTCGTTTCAACCAAGAACTAGCTAACCTCGACAACACCGTCGTTCTTACTGTTTCTATGGACCTACCATTTGCCCAAGGACGCTGGTGTGGGGCTGAAGGTCTTGACAATGCCATCATGCTTTCAGACTATTTTGACCATTCTTTCGGGCGCGATTATGCCCTCTTGATCAACGAATGGCATCTCCTTGCACGTGCTGTCTTTGTTCTCGATACTGACAATGTCATCCGTTACGTAGAATACGTTGACAACATCAACACAGAACCAGACTTTGAAGCTGCTATTGCTGCAGTGAAAGAACTGGACTAAAATCAAAGCCATTAGGGCAGAAGGCTAGAGAAATCTAGCTTTTTTTGATATACTAGATGGAGAGAAAAGACAAGAGGAAACGAATGACGCCAAATAAAGAAGACTACCTAAAATGTATTTATGAAATCGGTACGGAGATGCAGAAAATCACCAATAAGGAAATTGCTGCCCGTATGCAAGTCTCTCCACCTGCCGTAACAGAGATGATCAAACGTATGAAAAGTGAGAATCTCATCCTCAAGGACAAGGAGAATGGCTATCTATTGACAGATATCGGCCTCAAACTAGTCTCCGAACTCTATCGCAAACACCGGTTGATTGAAGTCTTTCTAGTTCACCATCTCGACTATACTAGCGATCAGATCCACGAAGAAGCTGAGGTCCTAGAGCACACTGTATCCGACCTCTTCGTAGAGAGACTGGATAAACTGCTTGGCTTCCCTAAAACCTGCCCCCACGGAGGAACCATACCAGCTGAGGGAGAACTCTTGGTTGAAATCAACAACTTACCACTGGCAGACGTCCAAGAAGCTGGAACCTATCTCCTGACTCGCGTTCATGATAGTTTTGAACTACTCAAATATCTAGAAAAGCATGAAATCCATATCGGTGACCAAGTCAAAGTCAAGCAGTTTGATAATTTTTCCAATACTTTTACACTGGTCAACAAAGGTGAAGACCTCCAAGTTAGTATGGATATCGCCAAACAACTCTATGTCGAAAAAATCAACTAAGCCCTTATCCTTGAAAGAAATTCCTTTCAGGGATTTTTTATTATTTTAGTTGTAAGTTCCATTCGTTTGATGTAGAATGAAGCTAGATAAAAGAGGGAGGTCTTCCTATGAAAAAGCTCTTTAGAATCCATTTTGCAGCCATTGTAGTCAGCGATTTGCTACTGTTGGTAACTTTCAGACCCCGATACGAACTTTCTTTGGAGAGAGGCCTGATTTTTTGCTTCATTTTCATCCTTGCTCAAGGACTACTGCTATTTCGATTGGTCAATCGACTCAAAAAACAGTTCTCTGAGATTTATCCTCAGATGAACAAAAAAATTCGCTTCTACTATTTAGGAGTGCTCATCAGCGATTTTCTATTATTTGTCTTTTTAGCCATCACTGACCCTCAATATTTCTACTCTCTTACTCCAGTCTTTACTTCCTGTCATTCTACTTTATATTATATGACGGCTAGCCACCTAAGAGAAAACTATCCCGACTTTTACAACAAACACATCGCCTTCTGGGAGTGTCTATAAACAAAAACCAAGCCAACTGGGCTTGGTTTTCTTATCTATTTTTAGTATCAAGAATGATGGTAACTGGCCCATCATTTACCAGCTCCACCTGCATATCCGCTCCAAAGATGCCTGTCTGAACGGGCACTTTCTGAGCTAGCTTTTGGTTGAAAGCGTCATAGAAGGCAGCTGCCATATCCGGCTTGGCTGCTCCTGTAAAGGCGGGACGATTGCCTTTCTTGATATCTGCAAAGAGGGTAAACTGGGAAATAGAAAGGATTTCTCCTTCAATATCCTTGACAGACAGGTTCATCTTGCCTTCTGCGTCTGAAAAAATCCGAATGTTGACGAGCTTTCTCACAGCATAGTCCAGATCTTCCTCTTGGTCCTCTGGGCCAACACCGACCAGCAATAAGAGTCCCTGATTGATCTTTCCATGAACCTGACCTTCGATACTGACTTGAGCTTTTTTAACCCGTTGAATAATGATTTTCATAAGCGCCTTTCTAGTAACTGAAGGGAGAATTAGCCGTTGGTCCGTTTGACAGAGTAGACCTCTGGCACACTCTTAATCTTGTCCACGACTGTGGTCAGTGTAGAGAGGTTGGAAATACCAAATGAGACATGGATATTAGCAAATTTCATATCCTTAGTTGGTTGAGCATTAACAGTTGAGATATTCTTAGTTGTGTTGGAGAGAACTTGCAGAACATCATTTAAGAGCCCTGTACGGTTGAGACCATAGATATCGATGTGGGCAGTGTATTCCTTGCTTGAGAATTGATCTTCCCACTCCACATCAAGAAGACGTTGCTCGTAGTTTTCTTGGGCACGGAGATTCATACAGTCCACACGGTGAATAGCTACACCACGACCCTTAGTAATGTAGCCGACAATGTCGTCACCTGGCACTGGATTACAACACTTAGCAATCCGCACTAAGAGACCTGAAGCACCTTCAATGACCACACCACCCTCATGCTTGACCTTGAGGGTTTCTTTGTTTTCGACCTTAACTTCGCCACCTTTGACAAGCTCTTCTGCTTCCGCCTTGGCCTTGGCACGTTCTTCCTCACGACGTTCCTTTTCTGTCAAACGGTTAAAGACGGTAATAGCGCCAATTTCTCCAAAACCAATGGCTGCATAGAGAGCTTCCTCTGTCTTGTAGCTGGTCTTTTGAAGGACCTTGTCCATGTGACGCTTGTCCATGAATTTATTGGCTACATAGCCGTTTTCTTGGAACTGGGCCATCAGCATCTCACGGCCCTTGTTTACGGATAATTCCTTGTCTTGATTTTTAAAGAACTGACGAATCTTGTTGCGTGCCTTACTGGTCTTGACCATATTGAGCCAGTCACGACTCGGACCAAAGGAGTTGGGGTTGGTGATAATTTCAACCTGATCCCCTGTCTTGAGCTTGGTTGTCAGTGGAACCATACGGCCATTGACCTTGGCACCAGTCGCTTTTTCACCGACTTTGGTATGGATTTCATAGGCAAAGTCAATCGGTCCTGAATCTTTTGGAAGGGAGCGAACCGCACCATCTGGAGTAAAGACGTAAATCTCCTCTGCCAGATAGTTTTCTTTAACAGAGTCCACAAATTCCTTGGCATCATCAGCCTGGTCTTGGAGCTCCATCATCTCTTTGATCCAGTTCATTCCAATAGCTGATTCTTTACTATTGACCTGCCCTTTAATGCCTTTCTTATAAGCCCAGTGAGCTGCTACCCCGTACTCAGCCACTTCGTGCATTTCCTTGGTCCGAATCTGGAATTCAATCGGCCCTTTTGGCCCATAAACAGTCGTATGAATAGACTGGTAACCGTTGGCCTTACGATTAGCGATATAGTCTTTGAAGCGGCCTGGCATGGGTTTCCAAAGTTCATGCACATAACCCAACATGGCGTAAACATCACTCTGGGTATCCAAAATACAGCGAATGGCAATCAGGTCATAAATTTCCTCAAAGCGTTTCTTCTTATCCTGCATCTTGCGATAGATCAAATAGATATGCTTAGGACGACCATAGATTTTCCCTTTGAGATTGCGTTCGGTAGCATACTCCTCCAACTTGGTTACGACTTCGTCGACCAAAGCCTCACGTTCTCTGCGTTTTTCCTTCATCATGTGGGTGATCTTGTAAAACTCAGTTGGATTGAGATAACGGAAAGATAGATCTTCCAACTCCCACTTGACACTGGAAATCCCTAGACGATGAGCAAGTGGTGCGTAAATTTCCATGGTTTCTCTGGAGATCCGTTCTTGCTTGTCCTTTCGCAGGTGTTTTAGAGTCCGCATATTGTGCAAACGGTCCGATAATTTAACCAAGATAACACGGATATCCTCTGACATGGCCATAAGCATCCTGCGGTGATTTTCAGCTAATTGTTCCTCGAGCGATTTGTACTCAACCTTACCAAGCTTGGTCACACCATCAACGATAATCCGAACATCATGACCGAACTCTCTCTCCAGATCATCCAGTGTCGCATCTGTGTCTTCAACAACGTCATGCAAAAAACCGCAGGCAACGGTTACGGCATCCAGCTTGAGCTTAGCCAGAATTCCTGCTACCTGAATGGGATGGATAATATAGGGCTCACCTGATTTCCGAAACTGCCCACTATGACAATCTACCGCATAAATCAATGCTTTTTGTACAAAAGCAACGTCTTCCTTTGTTAAATATTCTCTCGTTAAAGCGACTACCTGATCGCCCGTCAAATTCACTTCTTTCGGCATCTATACTCTCCAATTCTTCCTACCATTTTATCACTTTTTTAAGGATATGAAAACTAGAAAAGCTCTGCAGTTCTATAATTTACTCCATTCCTTACAAGGATCTCAAAAAGAACAATAAACTTTAAACTGTTTTATTATTTCTATTTACTTTTATAATTAATGAGTGGATTTTATAAACGAACTAGCTATTTCTTATCATTTTTAATAAATTTTATAAAAACATTCGTATTTAACTTGATTGATTGGCTTCCATCCTTTATAATAGAGTGAAACTATTTTTGAGGAGATTTTTATGTCATCATTTCGTAAACAAGCAGCCCTTTTAGGTCTGACTGCAGCTGTATTTGCGGCTTCTACTGCTCAAGCAGATGAAAAAGCTACAAATCTAGATCCTAGCACTACACCTACACCAGTAGCAAATCAATCAGAGAAACCCGTTGCAGCTACTGGAAATGAAAAGGGAACGGCATCTGAAAAAACAGACGCTCCTGCTAAGCAAGATGAAAATGCTACTCCAGTAGCAAGCACTGAAACAACCCCTTCTAAAGAAGGAAGCCTTGCAGACGACAAAGCCCTTCAACCAACAGAAGGACAGGAAGTCGATGTCCGCATCCTTGCAACAACTGACCTTCATACCAATCTAGTTAACTATGATTATTACCAAGACAAACCTGCTGAGAACGTTGGACTAGCAAAAACAGCTGTTCTCATCGAAGAAGCTAAAAAAGAAAATAGCAATACACTTCTCGTAGATAATGGAGACACGATTCAAGGAACGCCACTTGGAACTTACAAGGCAATCGTTAACCCAGTCAAAGAAGGAGAACAACACCCTATGTATGCAGCCCTTCAAAAGCTCGGTTTTGAAGCTGGTACACTAGGAAATCATGAGTTTAACTATGGTTTAGACTACCTCAAACGTGTCATTGATACAGCTGGAATGCCAATTGTCAACGCCAATGTTGTAGATCCTAAAACGGGCGCTTATGTCTACGACCCCTATAAAATCATCAGCAAAACCTTTGTTGATAAAACTGGTCGCAAAACGACCGTCAAAATCGGGGTGACTGGAATCGTTCCCCCTCAAATTCTCAGCTGGGATAAGGCCAACCTTGAAGGAAAGATTCAGGTTAATGACTCCGTAGAAGCTATTCAAAAGATTATCCCTGAAATGCGCAAAGCAGGTGCAGACATCACTCTTGTACTCTCTCACTCAGGCATCGGAGATGATAAGTACGAAAAAGGGGAAGAAAACGAAGGCTATCAAATTGCAAGTCTACCCGGTGTGGATGCAGTTGTAACAGGGCATTCTCACGCTGAATTTCCAAGTGGAAATGGCACTGGCTTTTATGAAAAATATGCTGGTGTTGATGGCGTAAATGGTAAGATTAATGGTACTCCTGTAACCATGGCTGGAAAATATGGGGATCACCTCGGCATTATCGACCTCAACCTTATCTACAAAAACGGAAAATGGACTGTTGCCAACAGCAAAGGCTCTATTCGTAAGATTCACACTAAGTCCAAAGAAGCTGATGAACGAATCAAAGAAATTGCCAAAACAGCTCACGAAGGAACCATCCAATACGTTCGCCAACAAGTCGGAACAACAACCGCACCAATCACAAGTTATTTTGCCCTTGTCAAGGATGATCCATCTGTTCAAATCGTCAATAACGCGCAAATCTGGTATGCTAAGAAAGAACTAGCAGGAACTCCTGAAGGAGATCTTCCTATTCTCTCGGCTGCGGCACCATTTAAGGCGGGAACCCGTGGAGATGCTACTGCCTATACAGATATTCCAGCTGGCCCAATCGCCATCAAAAACGTAGCCGATCTCTACCTCTACGACAATGTCACGGCCATCCTAAAAGTCACTGGAGCTCAACTTAAAGAATGGTTGGAAATGTCTGCTGGTCAGTTCAACACGATTGATCCAACTAAAAAAGAAGCGCAACAGCTCATCAATCCAAGCTATCGTACTTATAATTTTGATGTGATTGACGGTGTGACCTATGAGTACGACGCCACCCAACCAAATAAATACGACCGCGAAGGTAAGTTGATCCACCCAGATGCTAGTCGTGTCCGCAATCTTAAATACCAAGGAAAAGATGTACGTCCAGATCAGGAATTCATCGTGGTAACCAACAATTATCGCGCAAATGGTAAATTCCCTGGCGTTCGTGATGCTAGCCTCAATCGTCTCCTCGGACTTGAAAATCGCCAGGTTATCATCAACTATATCCTCGATGTAAAAAATATCAACCCAAGTGCAGATAAAAACTGGCACTTCACAAATAGCATAAAAGGGTTGGACGTTCGTTTCTTGACAGCCGATAAGGCCAAAGACTTAGTCAGCACAGATGGTGATATTCAATATCTAGCAAGCTCTGACCAAGAAGGTTTCGGCGAATACCGCCTTCTCTATGTAGAGCCTAAGGCTGAACCTGCAGCAACAAATCACCACGAGATCCAAGATATTCAGAGACAAAATCAAGGCGATGCAATCACTCTTTCAAACGGTGGGCAAACTATTATTTTACCAAGCGCTCATAATCCAGTAGCTACTACTCTACCAAATACAGGTGAGAAAACGTCTATCCTAACCTTCCTAGGTGTCATTCTAGCAGGGCTTGGACTTTCTCTCAAGAAAAAGGAAGAATAACATAATAGAAGCAAGGCGAGACTCGTCTTGCTTCTTTTTAACCACCAAAAACACTGCCAGATTTCTCTAGCAGTGTTTTGACATTTCATTTGCTTAGTAGACTGTTTTTTCAGTTTCTACATCGAAGAAGTGTGCTTTGTTCAAGTCAAATCCAAGTTCAACTGTTGCACCTGTTTGCAAGTAGTCACGAGCATCCACTTTTGCAACAAATTCGTCTTTACCAACTTGGCAGTAAAGGTGAGATTCTGAACCAAGCAATTCTGATACTGAGATAGTTGCTTTAACCACTGATTCTGGGAATGTTTCAAGGAAAGCAGGTTCTGCATTCACATCTTCTGGACGGATACCGAAAATCAATTCTTTTCCTTCGTAGCCTTTGTCACGAAGAACTTTCAAAGCACCTTCTGGCACTTTCAAACGGAAACCATCAGAAACAATTTCGCTACCAACCAATTTCACATTGATGAAGTTCATAGCTGGGCTTCCGATAAATCCTGCTACAAATTTGTTAACTGGGTTTTTGTAAACTTCTTGAGGAGTACCGATTTGTTCAACACGTCCGATAGTACCTGTACCAGCAGGGTTCTTAGTAGCTGACATGATAACGATACGGTCTGCCAATGTCATCGCTTCTGTTTGGTCGTGCGTTACGTAGATGGTTGTAGCACCGATACGACGGTGGATCTTCGCAATTTCAGCACGCATAGATACACGAAGTTTGGCATCCAAGTTTGACAAAGGTTCGTCCATCAAGAACACTTTTGCATCACGGACGATGGCACGACCCATGGCAACACGTTGACGTTGACCACCTGAAAGGTCAGCTGGTTTACGATCCAAAAATTCTTTCAAACCAAGGATTGCTGCCGCTTCTTGCACACGTTTGTCGATGTCTTCTTTGCTGTATTTACGCAATTTCAAACCGAAAGCCATGTTGTCATACACAGTCATGTGTGGGTAAAGAGCGTAGTTTTGGAATACCATGGCGATGTCACGGTCTTTTGGAGCCACGTCGTTGACAACCACACCATCGATAGATGCAGTACCTTCAGTAATGTCTTCAAGACCAGCGATCATACGAAGTGTTGTTGATTTACCACATCCTGAAGGACCTACGAAAACGATAAATTCCTTGTCTTTGATGTCCAAGTTGAAATCTTCAACTGAGTAGTGTTCGCTGTTTGGATATTTTTTGTAAATGTTTTTAAGATTTAATTCTACCATCGAGGTGAACTCCTTTTGTCTTTTGATAGTTTTATTATAGATGAAAACGCTTTACATTTCTATGGCAAGGTGACCAAAAAAATAAAAAAGTTCTGTGCAACTTGCACAAAACTTTAAAGAATATCTGGTAAAATCAACTGATAACACAAGGTAAGATCCGTTAACTCCTTCAACTGAAGCCCTGTCAATTCTTCCCATTTGTCAATCTTGTATTGGAGAGAATTGCGATGTAGATAGAGTTGCTGGGCTGTTTTAGTTAGGACAGCACTATTTTCCCAGAGAGAAAGGATAATTTCCTGAATCTGATCCTGAGCCAAAATCATCTGGTGCAGACATTCTTTAATGACTCTCAGGTCCACAATCCTTTCTCCCATACTCCAAAGATAGAGTTGTGAAAAGGTGTGTACACCTTGATGACCTTGACGCCACCATGTCTTAAACAAATCCCGCTCCGCTTTGATCAGGTCTGACAGGGCTTGATAGCCTGTCTGAGACCACACCTGCCCCAACATGATAGACAGACGAAGGCTAAAGTCATACTCTACTGCCTCAATCGTATCAGATAAGATTGAGCGGACAGAGCTGTATTTATCTTGTTGAAGCACAAACACATAATCCTGAGCCCCGACCTGTAACACTGTTTGGCAGTTGGGAAAGAGGGTCTGCATCATATCCAGCCAAGAGGCTAGATTTTCCTGTTGGTAATAGGATAGATGGCAATAAACCAGCTGAATCTTTTTAAAAGTTTGAGGCGCCTGCCCCTTCCCCTCAATCAGATAGGGATACCAAGGATTGAGCGAACGAGCCTGCTCCTGCTGGGTCAAAAGGGCAACCAACTGCTTTTCACGCTCACTGAGCCCAGCTTCCTCCAGTAAAATCCACTGCTGAGAAGCTAAAGGGAGAGTAAGATAGCCTGGTTTCTCAATCGGCTGATCTGAAATCTGAGCTTCAGGAAACCAGTCCTGTAATTCCTTTGCAATCATATCCTAGCCCTCCACTTTTTGGATGCACCAAGAAATCAAGGTCTCTAGACGCTCCAGATTTTCAGTCAGATGGAGATAGCCCATGACCGCCTCAAATCCCGTGGACATACGATAAGTCACGACATCTGCATTTTTAGCCTTTGTGTGGCTATTGGTATTGCGGCCACGTTTGTAGATTTCTTCTTCTTTTTCCGTCAGGACTTGCTCCTCCAACATGAGGGCAATCAGGCGAGCCTGAGCCTTGGCTGAGACATACTTGGTCGCCTCTTGGTGGAGTTTATTGGGTTTGGTCATGCCCTTGAGGATGAGATGGCGACGGATATACATGGAGTAAACTGCATCTCCCTCAAAAGCTAGCGCAATCCCGTTAATGAGATTGACATCAATCACGAGTCCACCTCACTCCATCCTTGGTGTCAAGGAGCTTAATTCCTTGAGCCGCTAATTGATCACGGATTTGGTCTGCTGTCGCAAAGTCACGATTGGCACGCGCTTCTTGGCGTTTTTGGATCAAGGCTTCAATGTCTGCATCCAAAACTTCCTCAACAAAGACAATCCCAAAGACCTCCAACATATCCGCAAGAGCTTCCTTAACACTTGCATCATAGTTTCCTGAGTTGATCCATTTGGCCATTTCAAAGACAACTGTGATACCGTTGGCAGAGTTGAAATCCTCATCCATAGCAGCTACAAACTTGTCTTTAAAGGCTTGTAACTCTTGGGTATCCACGTTTCCTGTAAATGGTTGTTCGTAAGTGTTCTTTAGATATTTGAGATTAGTCTCGGCGTCTAGCACTGCTTTTTCCGTAAAGTTGATAGGCTTACGGTAATGCTGAGTCGCAAAGAAGAAACGCAGCACTTGACCATCAATAGTCTTCAAGGCATCATGGACGGTGATAAAGTTACCCAAGGACTTGGACATCTTGACATTGTCGATATTGACAAAGCCATTGTGCATCCAGTAATTGGCGAAAGTCTTGCCTGTTTTTGCTTCTGACTGGGCAATTTCATTGGTGTGATGCGGAAACTCCAGATCAGCTCCACCACCGTGGATATCAATGGTATCGCCCAAAATCTCTGTTGACATGACCGAACACTCGATATGCCAGCCCGGACGGCCTGCTCCCCAAGGACTGTCCCAAGAAATCTCACCTGTTTTAGCTGTTTTCCATAGAGCAAAGTCTACAGGATTTTCCTTGCGAGCTGTTTCTTCATCGGTACGACCTGAAGCACCCAGCTCCAAATCTTCCAAGGTTTTATTAGCCAACTTAGCATAGTTATGGGATTTTTCTACACGGAAATAGACATCCCCTTGACTCTCGTAAGCATAACCTTTTTCAATCAAGTCTTCCACAAAACGAATGATATCAGCCATAAACTCTACTACACGTGGATGGCGAGTCGCAGGTTTCACTCCCAAAGCTGTCACATCCTCACGAAAGGCAGCGATGTACTTGTCCGCAACCTCTTGAGGCGTGATGCCTTCTTCCTTGGCACGGTTGATAATCTTATCATCCACATCGGTAAAGTTGGAAATATAGGCAACCTCATAGCCACGGTACTCAAAGTAGCGACGAATGGTATCAAAAGCCACCGTCGAACGGGCATTCCCCACGTGGATATAGTTGTATACCGTAGGCCCACAGACATACATCTTAACTTTACCGTCCTCGATTGGGACAAATTCTCTCAAATCACGAGACATGGTGTCGTAAATTTTAATCATGCGGTCAACTCCCTTCTCTATTTCTGACTTTTTCGGCTGAAAACCAGCTCTGCAAAAGGGCCAAATTGTCTGAGGCTATCCAGTTGGTAAAAGCGCCGCCCTTCCTCTTGGGTAAAGAGGGGAACCCCCTTTCCTAGGATAAGGGGTGCTATCTGAATAATGAGGTGGTCGAAAAGATCCGCATCCAAGAGCGGTCCTACTAAGGAATTACCACCAATCACAAAGACATTTTTGCCTTTGTCAATCTGGCGAACAAAGTCCACCACATCCCCAGCTACTGGCTGGTAATTGCTGACAGGCAGGTGCCTATCATGCGTAAAGACATAGTTTTCCGTAGCTTGATAAAAACTTTCTACATCTTGCAAATCTTGGATTTCCTCAAAGGTCCGCTTGCCCATGATGGTGATATCCATTTGCCTGTAAAAGTCATCATAGCCTGTATCCTCTACAGAACCAAGCTGATGCAGCCAGTCTATCCTGTGCTGACTGTCTGCCAAGTAGCCATCCATGGTGATACAGCCGTAAAAATATACTGCCATTCTTGTAGTTACCTTTCTAGTTCCTTGGCTATTATCAAAGCGATAGTGAAAAAAGTCATGGCATCAGCTGTCCGCTCTTCATGGCGGGCATCCCAGGCTCGGTTATGATGATCCACATAGTCAGCTGTGTAGAAGAACTGATAGACTTTACTCTTGCGAAATTGACTCCAAGCCATGATAGCTGAAGCTTCCATGTCCACCACTTGTGCACCAGCAGCCAAGCGACGCTTGACCTTATCAGGCGTTTCTCGATAAAAGGCATCAGTCGTCCAAGACTTGGTGCGGATATGCTCGATATTGTGCTTGTCAAAGATGGCTTCCAGCTCGACCAGTAGAGACTCGTCATAGGCTACTTCGTCACCCGGTGGGGCATAGTGATAGCTAGTCCCTTCATCTCGCAATGCGGCCGCAGGCAGGATGATTTTATCCGCCTCAATTGAGCGGTCCAAAACGCCACAGGAACCTAGAATGATGAAATTCTTGAAGCCTCTAGCCGCTAACTCCTCCAGCTGGCCGACTATCATGGGAGCTCCAATTGGAGCCAACATAACTGCTAGCTTGCTAGGTCCTTGCCCATAAATATACCATGGATGATGGCCGTTTATGCTTTTCAAATAGCCTCCCAGATAGACATCTTCTGACTCAATCAAACGTTTCAGAATTTCGCCATTAAAGGACAGGATGATGGTTTCGCATACCTCTCCCTTGTCATGGACTGGCTTTTCAGTTGGCTCAATAACTGCTGCTACATCTTCAAATTCCTCTAATAGCATAACTTCTCTTTCTTTAAGGCTCCAGCAAATCCGCCTTCATTTTATTTAGACGGCGCAGTTTGGTCTCATCTTTTTTGGCTTCACTGATATAATGAGCCCATTCACGCTGGTGGCTAGGTGGCAGTTTAATAAAGCGCTCCTTAGCAAGACCATCCAAGCGTTCTTGCAACTCAAGAACTGCCTGGTTCAAAATTGCGTCTGATAAATCTGACATAGTTCTTACCTCCTGTCATACTTCACCTCGATAACTTTGCTACCCTATCCTACAACCCTGACGATCTGTGACTGGCTTCTCTAGCCTGCTCTAGTTTATTGACGTAGTACTCTCGTTTTTCTTCGACTTCGTGGATCGTTGGTTCATCCTTCTGTCCATGAACTCGGACGATCTTAGCTGGAATACCGACAACCGTCACATCACTAGGTACATCTGCCACGACAACTGCTGCTGCACCAACCTTGGCATTTTCACCGATTTCTACCGGTCCGATGACTTGGGCATGGGCCGAAATCAGCGCCCCTTTTCGGACAGTCGGATGGCGTTTGCCAACATCCTTCCCTGTTCCACCAAGAGTCACTCCGTGATAGAGAAGAACGCCTTTTTCAACAATCGCCGTCTCTCCAATCACCAGACCTGAGCCATGGTCGATAAAGACACCTGATTCTATCTGAGCACCCGGATGGATCTCAATCTGGGTCCAAAAGCGCCAAAACTGACTATGCATCCGAGCCAAGAGTTTGAAGCCGTGCTTCCAGAGAAAATGCGAGAGACGGTGGGCAGCTAAGGCCTTGACACCTGGATAAGTCAGCAAAACTTCCAAAGTGGTGCGTGCCGCTGGATCATTTTCTTTTACAATATCAATGGTTTCGCGCCACCATCCCATACATTTCTCCTTTTCTTATTCTGAATCTTTTGGTGTTTCTGTAAATTCTTTCTTCAGTTTGTGGTCCTTGTGATGACGTGGACGGTGAGGTCGCTCAGACTTTTCGCCTTTTTCATCATGCTCAGGTTTTGGCGGACGAGGAAGAAGAGCCTTCATAGAGGCATCGATACGGCCTTTTTCATCAATCTTGATAACCTTAACATCGACTTCATCACCGATAGCTACCAAGTCCTCGACACGGTTGGTACGAGTCCAAGCCATTTCAGAAATGTGCACAAGTGCATCTGTCTTATCAAAGAGGTTGACAAAGGCACCAAATTTCTCAATACGAACAACCTTGGCATGGTAAACTTCATCCACTTTGGCTTCACGAACCAAGCCAGCAATAATTTCTTTGGTACGGTTAATGGCATCTTGGTCGCTAGAGTAGATAGACACATTACCCTCTTCGTCGATATCAATCTTAACGCCTGTTTCAGCGATAATCTTGTCGATGGTTTCTCCACCCTTACCGATAACAATCTTGATCTTGTCCACATCAATCTTGATGGTATCAATTTTCGGTGCAGTTGGAGCCAATTCTGGACGAACTTCTGGAATGGTTGCTTCAATCACATCAAGGATTTCAAAACGCGCTTTCTTGGCTTGAGCAAGGGCCTCAGTCAAGATTTCTGCAGTAATCCCTTGAATCTTGATATCCATTTGAAGGGCTGTAATCCCGTCACGAGTACCGGCAACCTTAAAGTCCATGTCTCCAAAGTGGTCTTCCAATCCTTGGATATCTGTCAATACTGTATAGTTATTTCCATCTGAGATGAGACCCATGGCAATACCAGCTACTGGCGCCTTGATTGGCACACCACCAGCCATAAGGGCAAGAGTTCCCGCACAGATAGAAGCTTGAGATGAAGAACCATTTGATTCCAATACTTCTGCTACCAAGCGGATCGCGTATGGGAATTCTTCCAAACTTGGCAAGACTTGAGCAAGAGCACGTTCACCGAGAGCACCGTGACCAATTTCACGACGACCAGGCGCACCGTAACGACCTGTTTCCCCTACAGAGTATTGAGGGAAGTTATAGTGGTGCATAAAGCGTTTCTTGTACTCAGGATCCAAACCATCGATGATTTGAGTTTCTCCCATCGGAGCCAAGGTCAAGACTGAAAGAGCTTGAGTTTGTCCACGAGTGAAAAGACCAGAACCATGTACACGAGGAAGATAGTCGACCTGCGCATCTAAAGGACGGATTTCATCGACCTTACGACCGTCAGGACGAACCTTATCTTCTGTAATCAAGCGACGCACTTCAGCGTGCTCCATTTGTTCCAAGATTTCAGCCACATCACGCATGATACGGTCAAATTCTTCGTGGTCTGCATATTTTTCTTCATACACAGCAGTCACTTGGTCTTTAACTGCTTGAGTTGCAGCTTCACGAGCCAATTTTTCTTCTACTTGAACCGCTTTTTGGAGGTCGCTGTTGTAGGCTGCGATGATTTCAGCTTGCAAGTCAGCATCCACATGAAGCAATTCCACTTCTGCTTTTTCCTTACCGACTGCCGCAACTATTTCTTCTTGGAAGGCAATCAATTCTTTGACAGCTTCATGCCCTTTAAGAAGAGCTTCCAGCATGATTTCTTCTGACAATTCTTTGGCACCAGACTCAACCATGTTGATAGCGTGTTTGGTACCAGCTACTGTCAATTCAAGAAGCGAACGCTCTGCTTGTTCTTGAGTAGGATTGATGATGATTTGGCCATCGACATAACCCACTTGTACCCCAGCGATTGGACCGTCAAACGGAATGTCTGAGATAGAAAGTGCCAAGGATGATCCAAACATTGCTGCCATTGGAGCAGAGGCATTTTCATCATAAGAAAGGACCGTATTGATCACTTGCACTTCGTTACGGAAACCTTCCGCAAACATAGGACGGATTGGACGGTCAATCAAACGCGCTGTCAAAGTCGCATCTGTTGAAGGACGTCCTTCACGTTTCATAAAGCCACCAGGAAACTTCCCAGCCGCATACATTTTTTCTTCGTAGTTGACTTGAAGTGGGAAGAAATCCCCAGTTGCCATTTTCTTAGACATAACTGCCGCAGTCAAGACAGTTGACTCACCGTAACGCACAACAACTGCGCCATTTGCTTGCTTAGCAACCTGACCAGTCTCTACGATTAACTCACGACCCGCAAAAGTCGTTTGAAACACTTGTTTTGTCATTTTAATCCCCTTTGGATTGATGAAATTATACGCCTTGCCTACAAAGATCAAGATACTAAGGACGTAAAGAATCCCGTATGAAAATAGGAGTTTGACGCAGTGTGCGATGCACACCAGGAAATCTATCTTTTTCACTAGGGATTCAGCCCGTGTTCAACTATCTAGGCACTTTGAAAAGTTTAAAAATATTATTCTTTAGCATTTGTACCTTTTATAGCAGATTTGAATAGCTAAGAATCTGTTTATACCCTCATCTTTGTATCAAGTACGTACAGAGTCTATTTTATCATATTTTTCTTAAAAAGTGCGGGCTTTTCTATTAAAAAGGAACCATTCCCCTCACCTGAGAAGAATGGTTTGCTTTTTATTATCCTAAAGACTGATGATTAAACAAGGCGTGGGTTGCTTGGTGGATGTATTTGGCTGTTTCAGCATTGTTCATGGTGTAGAGATGCACACCTGCGACATCCTGGGTTACCAAGTCCACGATTTGATCCACTGCATAGGCAAGTCCTGCTGCTCTGAGCGACTCAGGGTCATGCTCATACTTGTCTAAGATGGCTTTGAATTTGCGCGGAAGATGGATATTCTCACACGTTTTCAAGAGACGAAGCGCTTGGTTACGGTTAAGAATGGGCATGATCCCCGCATGAATGGGAACATCAATCCCTGCCAAGGTACACTTATCTTGAAAATCATAGAAGCGCTCATTGTCAAAGAAAAGCTGCGTTACGAGGCTGGAACAGCCTGCATCCACTTTCTTCTTGAGATTTTGAATATCTGAGATCTGGTTTGGAGAGTCAGGGTGCCCCTCTGGGTAGCAAGCGCCAATAATATCAAATTGAGGGGCTTGTTCCTTGATGAACTCGATCAAATCCGTTGCGTAGCGGAAATCCTTTTGTGGTTCCACATCAGGGATAATATCCCCACGCAAGGCCAAGATTTTCTGTACCCCAACCTTATCCAAGTCTGCAATGGTTTCAGCAACTTTATCCTTGGTCAGATAGATAGCTGGCAAGTGGGCAATAGTTGGAATCGCCAAGTCATTCTGGATAAAATCAGCCAAACGAACCGTTGTTTCCTTGATATTAAATTTATTATTGCTGGCAGTCACACTGATAAAGTGAGGTGTCAGCTCCCGCATATCCTGCAAGGCTGAAATAATTTTATCATTACCCACTGCTGGGTTTGGAGGGAACACTTCAAATGAAAGTGACGGTGTTTGGCGTGACATAGTCATTATCCTTTTCTTTTTGATTTCATGATTGCTGAGCCGGCTTGGGCCAAGCAGTTCCTTGATCAGTCAGTGTCAAGAGAGAAATCTTATCTTACAATTTCTCACGCGCAGCTTTTGCTGCTTCGACAAGGCGGATCAAGCTTTCTTTTGTTTCTGGAATACCACGTGTTTTCAAACCACAGTCAGGGTTGATCCAAACTTTCTTGCTTGGTACTTTGGCAAGAATAGCATCAATCGTGTGGTCGATTTCGCCTTCGTTTGGCACACGAGGTGAGTGGATATCGTAAACCCCAGGTCCCACTTCTGTTTGGAAGTTTTTCGCTTTGAGTTCGTCCAAGATTTCAAGGTTTGAACGGCTTGCCTCAAATGAAATAACGTCCGCATCCATGTTGTCGATAGCTGGGATGATATCTGTAAATTCTGAGTAACACATGTGAGTGTGGATTTGAGTATCTGGCGCAACTGTAGAGTGTACCAAGCGGAAGGCTGGAATAGCCCAGTCAAGGTAGTCTTCGTACCAGTCGCTACGACGGAGT
This sequence comes from Streptococcus oralis, assembly GCF_019334565.1. NCBI lineage: Bacteria > Bacillati > Bacillota > Bacilli > Lactobacillales > Streptococcaceae > Streptococcus > Streptococcus oralis. Next base: position 1,456,702 of record NZ_CP079724.1, read on the forward strand.
GGCAATTTCTCACGAAGAGCAGCCTCGTCGATTTGGATGATTTTCACACCTGCAGCTTCAAGGTCAAGAACTTCATCCTTGATAGCAAGGGCGATTTGAAGAGTTGAGTCCTTGATAGAGATGTCTTCACGTGGGAATGACCAGTTGAGGATGGTAACCGGTCCAGTCAACATACCTTTGACAGGCTTGTCTGTACGGCTTTGTGCGTAGCTAGACCATTTGACAGTGATTGGGTTAAGACGAGTGACGTCACCCCAGATGATTGGTGGTTTCACCCCACGCATACCGTATGATTGTACCCAACCATTCTTAGAGAAGAGGTAACCGGACAAGTTTTGACCGAAGTACTCAACCATGTCGTTACGCTCGAACTCACCGTGTACAAGCACGTCAAATCCAACTTCTTCTTGCCATTTGATCCATTCGTCGATGGTTTCAGCAAGGAAAGCGTCGTACTCTTCTTGTGACAATTCACCCTTACGAAAGGCCAAACGTTTGGCACGGACTTCCTTAGTTTGAGGGAATGAACCGATGGTTGTTGTTGGAAGAGCTGGAAGTTTAAAGGCTTCTTCTTGGATGGCTTCACGTTCTGCAAAGGCTGGCAAACGAGTGTAGTCTGCGTCAGTCAATCCAGCGATGCGCGCACGAAGTTCTGCATTTTCACCCACACGCTCAGTCGCAAAGAGTTCTTTGTTAGCTGCAAGAGCTTCTGCACCTTGACCATTGCGGATAGCATCCAAGTCACGGATCTCATCCAATTTTTCAACTGCAAATGCAAAGTGGTTCAAGATAGCTGGTTCAAATTCTTCGTTAGCAGTTGTAAATGGCACGTGAAGAAGTGAGCATGAGCTTGTCAATACGATGGTTTCAGCTGGGATTTGCTCAAGAACAGCCAAGCTCTTTTCGTAGTTGTTGCGCCAGATGTTTTTACCATTGACGATACCAGCATAGAGAGTCTTGTCAGCTGGGAAACCACCTTTAACGAGTTCAAGAGTTTTCTTACCTTCAACGAAGTCCAAACCAATGGCATCTACTGGCAAGTTCACAAGATCAGAGTAGACGTCACGAACGTCACCGAAGTAAGTTTGAAGCAAGACTTCAAGACCTTTCTTGTCAGCCAAAAGCTTGTTGTAGAGGTTCAAGAAGAGAGCTTTTTCTTCAGCTGTCAAGTCTTTGACAAGAGCCGCTTCGTCGAGTTGGATGCGAGTTGCACCAAGCTCCGCCAATTTAGCAAAAACTTCTTGGTATGCAGCCACTAAGCTATCTACGAAGTCTTCAGCTTTCACGCCTTCTTCAAAGTCTGACAATTGAAGGAAAGTGAATGGACCTACAAGAACAGGACGAGTGTTGAGACCAAGTTCTTTTGCTTCTTGGAACTCATCAAAGATCTTGTGACCAGCCAATTTAACTTGAGTGTCTTTTTCAAATTTAGGAACGATGTAGTGGTAGTTGGTGTTGAACCATTTCTTCATCGGAAGGGCACGAACATCCCCTTTTTCTCCTTGGTAACCACGTCCCAAAGCAAAGTAACGCTCAAGGTCAGACAAGTCCAAGTTTTGAACTGAAGCAGGTACCACGTTGAAAAGGAAAGCTGCATCTAGGAAGTTGTCATAGTGAGAAAAGTCATTTGAAGGGATTTCAGTGATGCCTTTTTCTTTGACAATGTTCCAGTGTTTAGCACGCAAGTCTTTTGCTGCTGCCAAGAGTTCTTCTTCTGAGATTTCTTTTCTAAAGTATTTTTCAGTTGTAAATTTTAATTCGCGGAATTCGCCCAAACGAGGGAAACCGATGATCGTAGTTGACATGATGTGTCCTCCAAAATTTGTTGTTGAAACTATCTTAACAGAAAAGAAAGGGTCTGTATAATTGTAAATAATTAGGCTTTGATATAGTTTGAAACTATATCATTCTTTTGGACAAAAGAAAAAGACTTGAGACCAGTGTCTCAAATCCTTTGTATTGCTTATTTTATGACTGTATTTTAGTTGGAATGCTCAAACGAGCTATTGACAATTCTTATAAGCGACTATGGCTTGCTATTAGAAAAGACTATAGGCTGGTTTTCTTTTGTAATTCTGATATTTCCCTGAAAAAATGCGGACGGGAGATGAAATTGTCCAGTGGATGATTTTAGAAATCCAAGGAATTTCATCCTATCAATTTTTTTCCTGTTCAAGTGGGACGACTGCTAGTGTCTTTCCTAAACTGGCTAAGACTTTTAAGACCGTATCCAACTGAGGACTAGTCTTTCCTGTTTCCATCCTAGCTATGACAGGCTGGCTTACTCCACTGAGTTCCTCTAGCTTTTTCTGACTGATACCTTGCTCATGTCTAGCCTCAATCAACTCACTCATAATAGCCACTCGCATATCACTTTCAAGAATTTCTTCCTTGGTAAAGAGTTCTGTTCGGACATCCTTCCAATTACTTCCAATGGTACTATTCTTCATCACTTAACCCTCTTTCTTTTATGTCCTTCAGTTCACGCTTGGCTTTTTTAAATTATAACTTAAAAGTTATTAAAAATAAATCCTAATATTCATAAAAAGAAGACCTTCAGAAAAACTCTAAAGGTCTCATCTTTATTATTCGAAAAAATTATGAGAAGAGTTATAATGTGGAGCTAATCCTGACTCTTACACCAACTCAATGCCTTTCTCACGGAGATTAGCCAGACATTCCTCATAGTATCCTGCATCATGCTCACTATAGATGGGCTTGCCCAACTTTTCCTCAGGCAAGTCTTCATAAGGAGGGCAGGTCTTACCTCGGTAGTTCTTGTCCAACCACTCTGGACTGACATTGTAGCCACGGTTAGCCATCTCCTCCATGATCAAGCGATGATAAGCATAGAGTTGATAGGGCGAGTGAGTAAAGACATAGTCCACCGTCGCATGCTTTCTCCCCCAGCCATTGCCACGCAGGGCACAGCACTCTCGATGTTGTCCCAAGAGTTGCGGACGGGGAAGTTGTGAAATCAAATCCTCATGCCAAAGTCTCATTGGAGTCTCCTTTCAGTAAGGTCGAATATTGCAAGTAGGTATTTGGATAGTGTTCAAGCAAGTCTCGAGTTTTAACGACTAAGTCTTCCTTGGAAGCCTGACCAAAGCGGTAGCGATCCAGCAAGAGCATATAGTCCTTACGCTCAACATCTGTCGCTTTCTTTTTGAAATAGCCCCAAATATGCTGAAAGGCATTGCAAACCTGACCCCTGTGTTCGGGGATTTGACAGGCACGGTCAATCATCTCTTGAACCTGACTCACCTCCACCTGTTCATTCTTCAAGTATTGGCGAATCTCATTATAAATATTACTGGAATGGCTCAAAACGAGGTATTTGTTTCTAGCCCAGAGTTGTTGGCACTGGGATTTTTGGTTAATTTGTTCCATGTTCCTCCTTGCTGTCTATCAGTTTCCAGGAAATATGGAAACAAAGTTGTATCTAAAAAATGAGCGAATTACGAGCGGATCAATTAAGCCCATCACCCTTTAAAGTTTTTCAAAAACTCTTTAAGTTCAGCATCGGCTTCTGGTGTGGTTCCGTGGAGTTGGTTGAGTATTTCCAATAATGAAGCTGTTTGGCTTTCGATAGCTTTATTTGTCTCGTTAATCTTGCTGACGATTTCTGTCAGTGGCTCTACTTCTTCTTCCTCAAAGGTATCTACATAGCGAGGGATATTGAGGTTGTAGTCATTTTCGACGATTTCTTCATAGCTTGCTAGGTGGGCAAACTTATCCATCTCCTCACGTGACTTGTAGGCTTCCAAAATCTTCTCAATATGAGCATCCGTCATGATATTTTGGTTTTTGCCTTTATCAAACTCCTTAGAAGCATCGATAAAGTAGACATCCCGATTGGTACGGTTCTTTTTGAGAATGATAACCGTGGTCGGAATGCTGGTATTAAAGAAGATATTGGCAGGTAGACCGATAACCGTATCAATAGCACCTTCTTCTAGCAAAGCCTTACGAATGGTCCCTTCCGCATTACCACGGAAAAGGACACCGTGGGGAAGGACGATAGCCATAACACCATTATCCTGCTTGAGATGGTAGTAACCATGCAAAAGAAAGGCAAAATCAGCCTTGGATTGGGGCGCTAGTTTCCCAAAAGGAGAGAAACGAGGATCATTCAGGAAGCCAGAACTTGCGGACCACTTGGCAGAGTATGGAGGGTTCATGAGAACCCCGTCAAAGTTGGTCGGTTCCTGTGTCGGCCAGTCTTCGTCTAGTGTATCGGCATTGTGGAGAAATTGATTCTCAACTGGAACACCGTGTAGAATCATATTCATCCGAGCTAGGTTATAGGTTGAGGTATTGAGCTCCTGACCAAAGTAGACCACTGTCTGCGGTTTATGAGAGTATTTCTTGGCATTGAGCAAGAGAGAGCCAGAGCCCATGGTCGCATCATAGATGGTAAATCCTTGCTGGTCCTCACGATCTAAAAAGGCAATCTGAGTCATGAGCTTGGCAACAGGTTGAGGCGTATAGAATTCACCTGCTTTCTTACCCGAGTCAGTCGCAAACTGACCGATCAGATACTCATAGGCATCCCCCAGCATATCACCAGCATGACCAGCCACATCTAGCACAGCCAACTCTTTCATGACTGCCGCCACTGTTTGGTTTTGCTTTTGTGGAGTTGCCCCTAGCTTTTTGGAATAGAGATCAATATCTTCAAAGAGGTTTTCATAAAGGTCGTCACTCTGCTCGATATCACGAAAACCTTGAGCCAGATCTTCTAGCTGAAAAGTCCCCTCATTGACACGTGCTACCAGAGCCGTAAAGGTCAGGTCAGGCTTGATACTATAGTTGAGTTCGTCCTTCATGACTGCAATAAGATCCTCGTGAGTGTCCGCATCCTCGTAGTAGTTACGATAGACCTCAAGAGCATCCTCAAGACTATCCGTCCCTTCTTCCATAGTCTCCGCCACGAAAAAGAGCATCTTGTCTGACAGATACTTATAAAAGACCATGCCCAAAAGATAAGACTTGTAGTCGTTGGCATCCATCTTAGAGCGGAGAACATCCGCTGAGTTCCACAGGGCTTGATAGAGCGACTGGGAAGTTTGTGTTGTTTCCATAATGTTTCTTTCTAAGTTTTGCAATTAATTTTTTTAAACAAGCAATCATTTATAACAAATCACTTCTTTTTCAATCGTTCGAATCAAATCTAAAGGAATAGAGGAGACTGGAAGTTGATAAACGATGTTTTTTCGAGGGTTATAAAATCCAAGATTTTCGATAGAAAGGAAGTCAGGATCATAGGAATGTAAACCCATGATGTAGTATACAAGTACTTGTAGCGTATGGTCTTTATTTGGAGCTGTTTTAGTAACCTTAAAATCCCACAGTGTATCCTTGGTCAGAAAATCTCCATCACCCTTATCAATCGTTTCTGTATAACCTCCAAGAAAATGAAAGCCATCCTTTACCAAAGGACCATAGAGGTCGAAAAAGCAAAGACTTCGTTCTACCATGATACGAATATTCTCTATCGTTTCTGCATCCACCAAAATTTCCTCAAAAGGCTTATAATACTGTTTCCCCGCACGATAAACAACATCAAAAGAAACCAAACGACACGCACTTTCTATCGATAAATCGTCCAATCCTGTCACCAAATCGAGCAGTGCTTCTGCTAGGTCTCCCATGCCCACCATCTGAGCTCCCTTGAGAGAAATTCTGAAAGCATCATGGGCTTCTGTCCCTTTCATAAAGCGTGTCAAGTAGTCCACACAAATGCCCACTAAATTAGGAGATACAGACTCTACAGGATGCAGAACTCTATGGTCTTCGAACTGCTCTACTGAAAATAACTTGATGGGCAGATAACCACCTCGAGGTTGGTTAATTTCTTTTATACGTTGTGTTACAGATACCATTAATACTCCTCTTTATAGATAATTTTTTAAAGAATGTTACTTCAGTTTTCCTTCTTCCGTAATCGCCTAGCAGAGCTGGCTTCCATCTGATGACTTGTAATTGGATTAGTATATAATCTCCCTAACGCCAATTTTAAGAAACTTGTCAATCGTTTGTTGGTATCAATAATAAATTTTCCTTCTGAAACCTTGAAATCCTGCTCTGGATATTGTTCATATGATGTTAATAAGGTGCTAATTATTGAGGTATCAGATAGGTCAATTTCATCATCTTTTAGAATTGCCACCATTTTTAAATTATTAGATTTAATTTCAAAATCTGAGAAAGTAACTAAATCAATTCTTTTTAATTCATCAACTTCTGCAAGACTAGCTATACGGTAATAATCATCAATACCTTTGAATAGACTATGAATCGTCCTAAAACTTCTAAAGTACAATTTATTATTTCCATCAAAATAGGCATCGTTCTCAGATTTTAATTCTATACCATTTTCAATAATTGTTCTCTCAGCTTTTCTACGTCTCCATTTCAAGATTGACTTATCAACCATTCTCTTTGATTTAGTTATTTTTTGAAAAACTAAACCGTCATTTTCAACTTTTCGAAAAATCAAATCAATTTTCGAGAACTCTTCCTCAGTTACATCATTTAAACTTACAGTACTTGAAAACTTATCCCCATATTCTTTGACCATAGACATATGTTCATCATCAATTTCAATATAGAACCATTCCTCATGTTCTAACTTTATTTCTGGATCAAATTCTCTACTATTTTCAGGATCAATCTCCGGAGCAACTAATTCAGAAATATCATCCGTGTTATCCAATTTTCTATACGTTCGACCTACTTTTACTAAAAACATACTATTCCTTCTCCAAAAAAGTAAAATTATTTATTCTAACTAGTCCTTTTATAGTCCCAGTTTCTTTAACATCTTTTTTCTTACTATAAATAATAAAGACATTGCCGTTTTTATCAGTGACTCTGTAATAACGATATGAGAGCAACCATATCAAATTAAAATAGTATGACCTCTCCATAAGAATCCACCATATTAGAAAAATGAGGACTATTACTACAATCTGATATAAGAATGTTAATTCACCTAAACCCAGCATAATTACAAAAAGGCCTAAGTAAGTTGGAATGATTTCATTTTCTACTGGTTGTATACTTTCAACTTGAGCAGTATCATTTGCTTCTTTAAATCTTTTCAAATACTGTAAGACTCCAAAAGAAAAAGAAAGCATCAGGAAAATCAACACTCCTATTTTTAGAAAACTACATACATAAGAATCCTGTGAGGGAAAAATATCTATAGTAAATAGATACAAGACTAAACCTGGCGAAAAAGAACAAATTGATAAACAAAACGACAAACATAATCTTCTAATTTTTTTCATAACAAAATTCTATATAAACATATCCCGCAAGAGTTTCTTTTTCAAAGTCTCAAGCTGAGAAATTTTTTCTTGATGAGAATTGATGAGGTTATCAAGGTTAGAGAAATAGGAGCCGATAGCACGTTGTTCCTCCATAGAAGGATAGTGTAAGACAACTTTTTCTAAATCGTTATTTCTTAAGTGTACGACTGACTTCCCTTGTGCTCTTTTAATCAATTCTTTCTGTTGACTTCCATTTGAAATAGTTAAAGCTAAGAAAATAGAGTCCACTTTATTTTCATCTGGATAGATTATATTTAAATCACCACCCAAAATAATTCCTGATTTCTCAACAACTGATGCTCTTGAAATATCTTCTGCAGTTTCACCAGATGCTGGAACTATAACTTCTCCACCTTTACTAATCACAGTATTTACTTTTACTGATGTGACAAAAGTGTTAACTTTAGAAATTATAGTTTGATAATTAGTATAAAGTCGACCATATAGAATTATCTCTTTGCCCGAATTAACCAAATCATTTTTGGTATAACCATTCCCTTTAGAAAAACTAGCTAATTCTTTTAAAGTTTGAACTTCCCACTCACCTTCAAATCCATCCAAGCGAATCTCAGGTACCGTATGTCCAGTCTTCGGAAACATCTTTGAGAGCATGGTCGCCTTGAGAGATTGGTAGTTGGCGAGATTGTCCTTGTAGCTAGACAGAAGGTCATCGAGGGTGTGGAAGAGGGAGCCGATGGCGGATTGTTCGTCTTGACTTGGTAAATAAATTTCAGCTGATTTTATATCACTTGAATTAATGCTCTCAAAAGTTGAACCTGTAGAAAATTTTGCCCAATAATTTGTTTGCTTCATCCTTGACAATAATTGAAATATAAACTCATTTCCTCTTATTGCCGCTACCCCACGTCCGATAACAACATTATAATCTGTCTTACCTATATCTCCAACAGGTGCTCGAACACTTAATATAAAATCACCTTTTTCAGCTAACTTTGTAATCTGTGTTGTCCAGACTCTTGGGACAACCCTACCATTCTGCATATCTGCATTACCTTGTACTAATATATAATCATTTGGATTATCAGTATAGTTTTTACTATCGGGTGATTGCCCCATAATTATTTCGACAGTTTTTCCAAGGCTTTGGCGAATCCATTCATCATTAAAGCTACTATTTCTATATTTAGGAACTTTTTTGGAATAAGATTCTCTTAATGATTTGAGTTCTTCTTCATAACCAAACAATGAAATTTCTTTACTATCATTCCCTTCAATATTAGAGCAAGAGTTGCATGTTTGTTCTCGGTAAACAACTTGCAGAAAATTCTCTTTACTAGATAAAGCATAATCTAGCAAATTACTCTTGTATAAGTAAACATAAATAGAGCATGCTTCAGCTTGACAATTTTTTGATTTATTTGGATTAAATTCTATATCAGTAAATGTATCATAATTTATAATTTGATTAGCCAAGAATTGGTTTTTGTGAAGAGAGTTAATATAAAGCCAATTATAAAAAAATGTTTGAGGTTTTAGTGGAAATATTTGACCAAAAGATTCAAAAGAAACTAATTCATCAACTTGGTGAAGTTTACCAATATACTTTTTTAATTCTTTTGACGTCATTTGATCTATCAAGTGCAGTTGAGAGCCACCTCGCCTAAATTTCTTACTCCCTTGAAAAATCTGTTCAACAGAAAACTCTTTTCCAGATTTTAAAATTACATTTAAGTTAAATGCACTAGCTTGTCTACCTATTTCGTCAAGAGATTTACTAGATACTTCTAGTATCTTTCTACCTGGAAAATTCCTAATAATACTATTATGCAAGGATTGAATTGACTTTTGTTTTTGAGACAAAGAAAATCCTGTGAAAAACTCAAAATCAATCATGTGCTTTTTATACCCAAAAGCATCTCCATAAAATACTGGTCTATAAGCCATCTTTACTCCCTATAATCATTTAAATTTACTGGAAAGTCGAATGGAACTCTTCCACTATTTAACCATCTAAGTGTCTTGTAACTATCAAATAAATCTGTTGATTGTCTTAACTCAATATTTGCTTGATTTACTAATTTAAAGATATCATCGTCAAAAAAATTTTCATGAAAAATAATAGCTTCAATTTGGCTAACTGGAATGCACTCTTTTATCAATACTTCTGCCTGTAAATTAGAAGGGATACTAGAAATCCATTTAGAATTCCTATCCCATCCATCATTCAGAAATATAGATTCATAAGCTTCAACTCCATCACTCACATATTTACCACATTCCTTAGCTGCATTGACAGGGCAAAACAGGCTTGTATCGTCAATAATATAAGGATTAATTTTAAAGATAATCCAGTCTTCAATATTCGTTCCGGTTTTCTGTACCATGTTATTCAAACAATATGTATTAGGTAATTCTACAGATGTACATACGTACTCTGTATAACCATCAGCTCTATCTTTATCATTCCATTTACTATAAGGAATATTTCTTGATGACAAAATACCATTTTTTAGTATATTACTTAAATTTGAAACATGTGTGAAATGACAAAGCCTATGGATTTGTCTAGATTTAGTAATTAAATCATATGGATTGTTATAAGGCATTTTTTATCCTCCACTTTATAAATTATTTTAGTATAAAATCACTTATTTCTCAAAATATTCTAGAAATTTATCTCCAAATATTTCTTTAAAACCATTCAACAATTCCTGCATATATTTCTTATTTCTCAGTCTCCCATAAAACTAAGTCTTACATCAAATAAAATAATAGTCTTTTCATATTGTTTACAAAGATATTTTAATTAATCCTTGGTAGAGATATATTTTTGTTCTACTAAAATTATACCATGAATCCACCAAAAAACGCCTTTAGATAATAATATATCTAAAGACGTTTATTTTTTATCCTGCCACTTGTGTCGCTTCTTCTGTTTTCACTTTCTTCTCCTTCTTATTGAAACCAGTCAATCGTCGCTTACTATCTCGGATTGTATTCAGGTCTTTAAGGAGTTTAGTCAGGTGTTCTTTTTCTGGATAGGCTTCTGCACTGGCTGCGGTATAGCGCATAAAGAGATCGTAGATACTGGTTAGTTCGGTACGGACTTGTCTGGTCTTGCCGACTTCCTTGGCAGACTTATGCGCACGCGCCTGACTTTCCACCTTATCATAGTCTTCCTGCGCACTGATCACCGCCTGTAGCATAGGTGTCAGTCCTAGGCTGGTCACTGCCGTGTGGTAGGGTTCTTCACTGAGGGTTTTGAGCAAACTCTTGATTTCTGCCGTTTCCACATCATTGCTGTGCTTGGTGATATCCTTGTACTTGGCAAAGACTGGTTTCAAGATCTCATGAGCTTCTTTGAGTTTGGTCTCCTTGATCTTAGCAAATCCTCGATGAAGAGTAAAGAGACCGACTAGGGCGCTGTCACGATTGCGATCGACTTCGGTCAGGTTCGTCGCCTCTTTCTTTTCTACGATAGCGAGTTGGCCTTGGAAGTCTGCTAGCTTGCTCTTGAAGGAATCAAGGTGCTTACTATACATAGTCTCGTCCTTATGAGCCTTAGCAAAAACTTCTAGTACTTGACCCGTGTCTACCATGAGACTTTCAAACTCACGGTTGGTAAAGTTGGTATAGCTTAGCGGACGGATATTGAATATTTTTGTCATGATGATAACCTTTCTATTTAACGAATCATTTCGTTTTTTCTTTATCAAATAAAGACTGGATTAGTTCTGGAAGATAGACCTGTTTTTGATCTGTTTTTACAATGCTTCCTTGTCTAGGAGGTTGAATCAAAGGTCTATCCTTTCTTACATAGACTTGAAGCAATACACAGACCAAAAATAGGAGTCCCCATAGAGGAAGGGCCGATAGAAAACTCTCCTCATTTTCTTTATCTTTCTTCATCAGATTTCTCCTTTAAGTTGATAAGACAATTCTAACAAATAGCAAAGAACTTATGACACTCATCCGCTCAACTGTCTACTTTATCATCCCAACAGCACTTTTTTGGGCTATTTTTTACTTTTATAGAATAAATCCGTCATTTCAAAAACAAAAATCCCTATCTGACTGGAAATACACTCCGTCTGTCAGATAGAGACTCTTACTATTTTCAGATTTTAACTTTTCTAGCCTTAGAATACATCTAAACTTTAGGAAAGACGACTATTCGAAAGTTCGAAGACCCCAAAACTTTCTCAGATAGACTATTCGAAGCTTAGAATACTCATAAATTTATGTATTTCTTATCATTCTAAGTTTAGAATGCATATAAACCTTAGGAAGTCTATGTCTTCGAAACTTAGAAGGACTATCTCCCCACCCTCAACGGCTCAATCACTTCTTCGACAAGTTGCTTATAGGCTTCCTTGATTTGTTTTTTATAGAGGAGAGGATTGAGGGCGTCTGCCACTTCTATCTTATAGTCCTGATAACGCTGGCTCTTGGTCAGCTGGCTCTCTCCTAGTTGTTTTTTGGCTCCCTTGCGGTAGTGTTCGACATAGTAACGGAGTTCATCCTCTCCGACATACCAACGCTTGCTAAAGACTTGGATGTGTTGCTGGATAACCGCCTCGATCATCTGATCCAAGATATTTGCGATAGACTGACCACGATAGCTTTCTGGATTTGCTTGGACTTCTCTCCACAGTTCAGTGATAATCTGGGCAAGATTGGGGTTAGTCTTCTCCAGACTTTGGATATAGGTATCCACCGCTTCTCTATCTTGAGCGCTTAGGTTCTTTTCTTGACTCTGACCTTGCTCGATCAGACTTTGGATTAAGGTTAGGATATAGGCATAGTTGATCTCATCCACTTGGATAGACTCTAGTTCATAGTGGATATCAAGGGGTTCCCCATCCTCATCACCATCATCTCTTCGGCTTTTTAATTCTGCAAGGATATTTTGATAAAAGCCTAGATAGTTTTCCAATTCTTCTGCGCTTAGTCCTGTCTGGGCGTAAATTTCTTCCTCATCATACTCTTTATACACTCGGATAGAGGCTAGATATTTATCAAAGACTTGATAGGCCTTGGCGAGCTTTCTCAACTCAGGTGTAGAAATTTGCTCGATTTGAAGCCCTTCTTCCGGATCATCTGTGATGAGATTTTGGAAATCACTGCAACTCCGCAAAAAGTTTCTCTTTTCCTCTTCCCAGCTAGGCGCTAGAACCTCATTTTCTCCACCATTTGAGTAGAGCTTGAGGGCATTGTCCACCGCTTCCTTAAAAGCTAGAGGCTTTTGGAAGGTGATGATATGACCATAGGTCTTACTAGAATCAAAAATACGGTTGGTTCGACTAAAGGCCTGAATCAGATCCTGTGGTTGCATGGGCTTTCTGTCAATAAAGAGGGTCGATAGACAAGGCGCATCAAATCCTGTTAAGAGACGATTGACCACGATAACCAAGTCCAACTGCTCATTGCGATAGAGGTATTTATCCTGTTTCCTAGCTAGACGGTTATTGACATCGGTGTTAAAGCCACGAAGATCCGCCATGGTAAAGTGAGTATCAAACTCTTGGTTGTAGTCCTCTAAGACCTGCTTCATGTGGTCTTGGTTGGCTCTTGACTCTTCTTCATTTTCCGTAACGGAGTAGGTGATGGTCGCCTTTGGAAAGTCTGGAAGGACCTGCTTGACCCTCTCAGATACCTTGACACGTGTCTGACCAGCCTTGACTCGTTTGAGCAAGTCATAGTAGGCTTGGGCTTGAGGGATGGATTTGACGGTTAGGATGGCATTGTAGGTCTTACCTACTCCCTTTTGGAAGCCTAGCTGTTGGCGGGATTTATTGATAATGGCATCCAAGACTTCCAGCATGTGCTCCTCATTCTCATAGACGCTATCAGGTATTTCATTTTCAGACTGGTCTGTGATGAGGGTATTGCGATAGTCTACCTTAAAGCCTAAGACAGCTCCGTCATGGATGGCTTCCTTGACTGTATACTCATGGAGACGGTCTCCATACTGTTGCTGGGTGGTTTGGGCGAGGTCGCCGACCTGCTGGCGTTTATTTTCCTTAAAGATAGGCGTTCCTGTAAATCCATACCAGAGGGACTGAGGGAAAAAGGCTTTAATGTCTTTTTGTGTTTGTTGTGTCACTGCACGGTGGCATTCATCCACGACAAAGGCCACGCGGAGTCCCTTGATTTTGTCCGCATCTCTTTGGTAAAGACCTTGGTCAAATTTGCGCATCATGGTGGTGATTTTCTGGATAGTGGTCACCACGACCCGCTTATCATTACTTCCTAAGCGCTTGACCAAATCATGAGTATTATCCGTCTCATCGATATCAATGACATCATTGGTTGCATAGGAGAGAAAAGATGAAGTGGTCTGTTGGTCCAAGTCCCTGCGGTCAACGACAAAAATCGTCTTTTGGATGGATGGAATCTGGAGGAGATTCCGAGCCACCTTATAAGAAGTCAGAGTCTTTCCTGAACCTGTCGTATGCCAAACATAGCCTGATGCTTGCTGGCGTGAAGCTTCCTGCACCGCTTCGATAGCATGGATCTGATAAGGACGCAAGAGGATGAGAGATTTTTTGCTATCATCAATGACAGAATACTGCATGACCATCTGGTGAGCACGAGGGATAGAAAGTACTTCGTGGGCAAAGCTGGTCAAGTTTGTCACAGGATGATTGTCCTTATCTACCCACTTGGTTAGAAATTGCTTGTTGAGTTTATTTTCACGAGCTGCAGCGATATAGCGAGTATCTACTTTGTTGGTCACAACAAACATCTGCAAGCTAGAGTAGATACCACGGAATTTCCCTTCACGGTCATATTTTTTTATCTGATGAAAGGCATCGACAAATGCTGCTTGGGAACTCTTGAGCTCGATTTGAATCATGGGTAAGCCGTTAATGAGAAGAGTAACATCCAGTCTGCGGTCTTGATCCAGAGGATTTACTTTTTCGCGTTGGACTTGATTGACAACTTCGTAGCTAGACTTACCTGCTGCGATATTGTCACGCCAAATGACTGACAAACGGATGGTGCCTAGACTCGCATCTTCTCTTTGAACTTCGACTTTGGCAATGCCATTTTCACCGACCAACCACTTAGCAGCATCATAGTAGCTGACAAAGTTGAGTTGGTTCTGAATCTGGCGTTTTTCCTGATCAGTCAAGGGATGATCTGCTAGTAGAGCAACATTGTTTTGAGCCAGTTTCTCAAAGAAATTGTCCCATAGTTGTTCTTCTGTTTTGAGGTCTTCTCTATAAGTCCATTGACTTTCCCCAGTTACCAGTTGGGTGATTAGTTGTTCTTCTATCTCCAGTTCTGGTTTTACTTGCATCATTCTCTCCTTTAACGATGTTCTACTTTCTTCATTATAACATGTTTATCATTAAATTCCCCCTTCTTTTGCAAAATATGGTATAGTAGAATCATACTATCTATGAGGAGTTTACATGTCACAGGATAAGCAATTGAAAGCTGTTTCTCCCCTTCTACAGCAAGTCATCAATATCTCATCTATCGTCGGGGGAGTCGGCACCTTGATTTTCTGTATTTGGGCCTATCAGGCGGGTGTTTTACAGTCCAAGGAAACCCTATCGGCCTTTATCCAGCAAGCTGGGGTTTGGGGGCCACCACTCTTTATCTTTTTACAGATTCTACAAACCGTTGTTCCGATTATTCCGGGAGCTTTGACCTCAGTGGCTGGGGTCTTTATTTACGGCCACATCATTGGGACTATCTATAACTATATCGGCATCGTGATTGGCTGTGCCATTATCTTTTACCTCGTGCGCCTCTACGGAGCCGCCTTTGTCCAGTCAGTCGTCAGCAAGCGCACCTATGACAAATACATCGGCTGGCTTGATAAGGGCAATCGCTTCGATCGTTTCTTTATCTTTATGATGATTTGGCCAGTTAGCCCCGCTGACTTTCTCTGCATGCTGGCTGCCCTCACCAAGATGACCTTCAAGCGCTATATGATTATCATCATTTTGACCAAGCCCTTTACCCTAGTGGTTTATACTTATGGCTTGACCTATATTATTGATTTCTTCTGGCAGATGTTTTAAGAATCGAAAAATCCGTTTGGTTTCCCAAGCGGATATTTTCTTTGTTTTATTTTGCGACGCTTTTAGCGAGGACAAAGTTCCCAAGTGTTGCGGAGCCATTGCCTGCGACTGCTGGAGTCACGATATAGTCACGCACATCTGGTACTGGTAGGTAGCCATTGAGAAGAGCAGTGAATTTCTCACGCACACGGTCCAGCATGTGTTGTTGGGCCATAACCCCACCACCAAAGACGATCACATCTGGACGGAAAGTCACAGTAGCATTGACCGCAGCCTGAGCGATATAGTAGGCTTGAACATCCCAGACAGAGCTGTTGAGTTCGATGTTTTCGCCACGAACACCTGTACGAGCTTCTAGACTTGGTCCAGCCGCAAAGCCTTCCAAACAACCCTTATGGAAAGGACAGACGCCGTTAAATTCTTTTTCTACATCCATTGGGTGTTTAGCCACATAGTAGTGACCCATCTCAGGGTGACCGACACCACCGATAAACTCACCACGTTGGATAACACCTGCACCGATCCCTGTACCGATCGTGTAGTAAACCAAGTTTTCGATACGGCCACCAGCATTGTTACGAGCAACTACTTCACCATAGGCAGAGCTATTTACGTCTGTGGTGAAATACATGGGTACGTTGAGGGCACGACGGAGAGCCCCAAGTAGGTCTACATTTGCCCAGTGAGGTTTTGGAGTCGTTGTGATAAAGCCATAGGTTTTTGAGTTTTTGTCGATATCGATCGGACCAAATGAACCGACAGCAAGACCAGCAAGATTATCGAATTTTGAAAAGAACTCGATGGTTTTATCGATAGTCTCGATAGGAGTTGTTGTTGGAAATTGTGTTTTTTCCACAACATTAAAGTTTTCATCACCGACAGCACAGACAAACTTTGTACCGCCCGCTTCTAAGCTTCCATATAATTTTGTCATGATAAACCTCTTATCTTTGTTTTCTCTATTATAGCACATTTTAAAGGGCTAGATTTCTCAATATTTTAGATTTTCCTCTGTAAATCTTACCATCCAAGTAAAAACGAACAAACATAATATTTGTTCGTTTTATTTTTAAATCTGATTTTCGAAGAGGACTAGGCTTTCACTTCGATGATAGCGTCACCCTTGACAACTGAACCGCTTGCGACTGGTGTCACAGAAGCGTAGTCTGCTGTGTTGGTTACGATAACCATTGTTGTGTCGTCAAGACCTGCAGCAGCGATTTTGTTTGAGTCAAAGGTTCCGAGAACATCACCAGCTTTGACCTTGTCGCCTTGAGCAACTTTTTGTTCAAAGCCTTCACCGTTCATAGTCACCGTGTCGATACCAACGTGGATCAAGATTTCAGCTCCGTTTGCTGTCTTCAAACCGTAAGCATGTCCTGTAGCAAAGGCGATTGATACTTCTGCATCAGCTGGTGCGTAAACCACGCCTTGGCTTGGTTTCACTGCAATCCCTTGTCCCATTGCACCACTTGAAAAGACTGGGTCATCAACATTCTCAAGGGCAACTACGTCCCCAACGATTGGAGTTTGGATTGTTTCATTTTGAGGAGCTACTGGAATGTTACCAGTTGTTTCTTCTTGAACCAAACGTTCTGTCGCTACTTCACTAGCAACTTCTTCTTCGTCCTCGTAACCAAACATGTAAGTAAGTGCAAAACCAAGAACGAATGATACAGCTACCATAAGGATGTATTGGAATAATTGACCGTTACCAATGTACAACATTGTACCAGGGATGATGGTGATACCATTACCAGTACCAGCAAGACCAAGGATTGAAGCCAGTCCACCACCGATAGCACCAGCAATCAATGAAAGGAAGAATGGTTTACGGAAACGCAAGTTCACCCCGAAGATAGCAGGCTCTGTAATACCGAGGAAGGCAGAAAGAGCAGCTGGGAAAGCAAGTGTTTTCAGTTTAGGATTTTTAGTTTTGACACCAACGGCAACAGTTGCAGCCCCTTGAGCTGTCATAGCTGCAGTGATAATGGCGTTGAATGGGTTGGCATGATCGGCAGCAAGCAATTGCACTTCAAGCAAGTTGAAGATGTGGTGTACACCTGATACGACAATCAATTGGTGAACCCCACCAATCAAGAAACCACCAAGACCAAATGGCAAGCCAAGAATCGCTTTTGTACCGATAAGGATGTAGTTCTCAACAACATGGAAGACTGGTCCGATGACAAAGAGTCCAAGGATAGACATCACCAAAAGTGTCACGAATGGCGTCACCAAGAGATCCAAGACATCTGGAACCACTTTGCGGAGAGCTTTTTCAAACTTGGCTCCGACCACCCCAATGATGAAGGCTGGAAGAACGGAACCTTGCAAACCAACAACAGGAATGAAGCCAAAGAAATTCATAGCTGTTACTTCACCACCTGATGCTACTGCCCAAGCGTTTGGAAGCGAACCAGAAACCAGCATCATACCAAGGACGATACCAACAGCTGGGTTACCACCGAATACGCGGAAGGTTGACCATACAACCAAACCTGGCAAGATGATGAAGGCTGTATCTGTGAGGATTTGGCTGTAAATGGTAACATCTTCTGGAAGTGTCATTCCAAGAGCGTTCATGAGACCACGAAGACCCATGAAGAGACCAGTCGCTACGATAACTGGGATGATTGGCACGAAGACGTCACCGAAAGTACGGATAGCACGTTGGAACCAGTTTCCTTGTTTAGCAGCTTCTGCTTTCATGTCTTCTTTAGAAGAGGTTGGCAAACCAAGTGCAACGACTTCGTCGTACATCTTGTTTACTGTACCAGTACCAAAGATGATTTGGTATTGACCTGAGTTAAAGAAAGCTCCTTGAACTTTATCCAAGTTCTCAATCACTTCCTTATTGATTTTCCCTTCATCTTTGACCATGACACGTAGACGAGTCGCACAGTGGGCTACACTGTTGACATTTTCACGTCCGCCAAGGGCTTCGATGACTTTTTTTGCAATATCCTGATTGTTCATTTGCAAAAATCTCCTTATAAAAATTTTGTAAAGTGTTTGAAAGCGATTTTATTCGCCCCACGACTATTATTTTATCACGTTTCTAAAATATGTCAAGCGTTTTGCAGAAATTTTTAAACCCTTTCTTTTTTCTCTGATTATTTTTGCTCGTTTTTGAGGGTTATTCTCTTTTTCCTCAAAAAAAT
Organism: Streptococcus oralis; assembly: GCF_019334565.1. Taxonomy (NCBI): domain Bacteria; kingdom Bacillati; phylum Bacillota; class Bacilli; order Lactobacillales; family Streptococcaceae; genus Streptococcus; species Streptococcus oralis. The sequence goes on from NZ_CP079724.1 coordinate 1,475,203, forward strand.
ATCTTTATACTTGAGGAATAAAGGTTTTTATTTACATTTTCTTTCATATTTTCGTGAAAATTTGCCATATTTCCTTTACTTGATTTATGGCAATCGTTTGACATATTTTTCTTTTTTTTAACATAAAAGACTTGCTTTTTTTGCCGAAAACGTTTACTATTAATAATAGAATAGAACTTATGGAGGAAAGATAAAATGGAATGGACAACTGAGCGTCGTTATAGACGCTATGAAGATTGGTCTAATGATGAAATCAAGCAAATCAAGGAAAAGATGGCACAATCTCCTTGGCATACTCGTTACCATGTCGAGCCTAAAATGGGCCTTCTCAATGATCCAAATGGTTTTTCTTATTTTGATGGCAAATGGATTCTCTTTTACCAAAACTTCCCCTTCGGTGCAGCCCATGGGTTGAAGTCTTGGGTGCAGCTTGAAAGTGATGATTTAGTGCACTTTACAGAAACTGGAGTCAAAGTTTTGCCAGATACTCCATCGGATAGCCACGGTGCATACTCTGGTTCTGCCATGCAGTTTGGCGATCAGTTGTTCCTATTCTATACTGGAAATGTCCGTGATGAAAACTGGATCCGTCACCCCTACCAGATTGGTGCTTTGATGGATAAGGATGGCAAGATTACAAAGATTGACAAGATCTTGATTGACCAGCCAGCAGACTCTACAGACCACTTCCGCGACCCGCAAATTTTTAACTTCAAGGGTCAATATTATGCTATCGTCGGTGGACAGGACTTGGAAAAAAAAGGCTTCGTCCGTCTCTACAAGGCTGTGGACAATGATTATACAAACTGGCAAGCAGTTGGCGACCTTGACTTTGCTAACGACCGCACTGCCTACATGATGGAATGTCCAAATCTGGTCTTTGTAGGGGAGCAACCTGTCCTTCTCTACTGTCCACAAGGATTGGATAAGGGTGTCCTAGACTATGATAATATCTATCCAAACATGTACAAAATCGGAGCTTCCTTTGCCCCTGAAAATGCCAAAATGGTAGATGTGTCTCCATTGCAAAATCTAGACTATGGTTTCGAAGCCTATGCAACGCAAGCCTTCAACGCTCCGGATGGACGTGCATTGGCAGTAAGTTGGCTTGGGTTACCAGATGTTTCCTACCCATCTGACCGTTTTGACCACCAAGGAACTTTCTCATTGGTCAAAGAACTCGCTATCAAAGATGGCAAACTCTACCAATACCCTGTCGCAGCCGTCAAAGAACTTCGTTCTTCTGAAGAGGTCTTCTCAAATCGTACCCAAACCAATAACACCTATGAACTGGAGCTCAACTTGGAGGCCAATAGCCAAAGCGAGATTGTCTTGCTCGCTGATAAAGAAGGCAAGGGGCTTTCCATCAACTTTGACCTTGTCAATGGACAGGTGACAGTGGATCGTAGTCAGGCTGGTGAACAGTATGCTCAAGAATTTGGTACGACTCGTTCTTGCCCTATCGATAACCAAGCTACTACTGCCACTATCTTCATCGACAAGTCGGTCTTTGAAATTTTCATCAATAAAGGAGAAAAAGTATTTTCTGGTCGTGTCTTCCCACATGCGGACCAAAATGGTATCCTCATCAAGTCTGGAAACCCAACTGGAACTTACTATGAATTAGATTATGGTCGCAAAACTAACTGATGTCGCAAAACTTGCAGGCGTCAGCCCCACTACCGTCTCACGGGTCATCAATAAAAAGGGGTATCTATCTGAGAAAACCATTCAAAAGGTTAATGAAGCCATGCGAGAATTGGGCTACAAGCCCAATAATCTGGCTCGAAGCCTCCAAGGAAAATCTGCCAAGTTAATTGGACTTATTTTTCCTAACATCAGTCATGTCTTTTATGCGGAGTTGATCGACAAGTTGGAACACCAGCTCTTCAAAAATGGCTACAAGACCATCATCTGTAACAGCGAACACGACTCTGAAAAAGAACGAGAGTACATTGAAATGCTGGAGGCCAATCAGGTCGATGGTATCATTTCTGGAAGTCACAATCTTGGAATCGAAGACTACAATCGTGTGACGGCACCGATTATTTCCTTTGACCGAAATCTATCACCAGACATCCCTGTCGTCTCCTCCGATAACTACGGTGGCGGGGTCCTCGCCGCCCAAACTCTGGTCAAGACTGGCGCCCAGTCTATCATCATGATTACAGGAAATGACAATTCCAACTCACCGACTGGACTGCGCCATGCTGGATTTGCCTCTGTACTCCCGAAAGCGCCTATTATCAATGTTTCGAGTGACTTTTCTCCCGTCCGAAAAGAAATGGAAATCAAGAATATCTTGACCCATCAGAAACCCGATGCCATCTTTGCTTCGGATGATTTGACAGCCATTTTGGTTATTAAAATTGCTCAGGAACTAGGAATCTCTGTTCCTGAGGAGCTCAAAATCATCGGCTATGACGGGACTTACTTTATTGAGAACTACTACCCACAACTCACGACCATCAAGCAACCCTTGGAAGAGATTGCCCACCTCACTGTTGATCTTCTCTTGCAGAAGATCGAAGGCAAGGAAGTCGCGACAACTGGTTACTTCTTACCAGTTACCTTATTATCTGGAAAAAGTATTTAATACTCTTCGAAAATCTCTTTAAACCATGTCAGCTTCCATCTGCAACCTCAAAACAGTGTTTGGAGCAGCCTGCGGCTAGCTTCCTAGTTTGCTTTTTGATTTTCATTGAGTATAAACACAAAAAAACTCAGACGAATTCGTCTGAGTTTTTTTATGATCTTAAGTTTTCGAGATAGCGCTGAGCTGTCTCTAGGTTAAAGGTTTTGTCTGCAATAAGGCGCTCAACGAGGGGAGCAACCTCGGACTCACTAGCACCAGCTAGGAGAGCTAGCGATTTGGCCTGTAATTTCATGTGGCCTTGCTGGATGCCCGTACTGACCAAAGCTTTGAGGGCCGCAAAGTTTTGGGCAAGACCGATGGACACGATAATCTGAGCTAATTCCTTAGCTGAAGGATTTCCCAGTAGTTCATGGCTGAGTGCTACACGAGGATTGAGACCGATAGAGCCACCCTTGGTCGCTACGGGCATAGGTAAGGTCATCTCACCGACCAATTCTTCTCTTTCCATATCCAGCGTCCATTGACTAAGCCCCTGATAGCGTCCATCTCGACTAGCAAAGGCATGAGCCCCTGCTTCGATGGCACGCCAGTCATTACCCGTGGCGATTAAAATGGCATCAATACCATTAAAAATCCCTTTATTGTGAGTAGCCGCTCGGTAAGGATCAGCCTGCGCAAACTGGCTGGCTAAAGCTATCTTCTCTGCAATTTCACGTCCTTGGTTCTTTTGAGGGTTCAAGTACCTAAAGGAAATTCGACAGCTGGCAGTCACCAGAGAATCTATCGCGTAATTGGATAGGATTCCCATGAGACTCTGTCCCTGACTGAGTTCTTCTAAGACTGGCTTCAAGGCTTCTAGCATGGTGTTGAGCATATTGGCTCCCATGGCTTCCTGGGTATCAACATGGAGATAAACAACGAGAAAGTCTGTTTCACCTTTGATCTGCTCTACATGCAAATCAAGCGCCCCGCCACCACGTTTGACGATAGAAGGATAGGCTTGATTGGCAAGTTCCAAGAGTTCGGCTTTCTTGCTGGCAATCTTCTCTTGCGCTAGCTCTGGATCAGCAACTTGATAAAGGGCTACCTGCCCAATCATCTGGCGCTCATGTACTTGAGCAGTAAAGCCACCTGCTCGCTTGATGATTTTGCTGGCATAGCTGGCCGCAGCAACCACGGACGGTTCTTCTGTCACATAGGGAACTGTGTAGTCCTGACCATTCACCACAAGCTCTGGAATGATGGAATAAGGCAGAGAAAAAGTTCCTACCACATTCTCACTCAGCTGGTCTGCAACTGCCAAGCTGACTTGTTCATCCTGCTCGAGACTGGTTTGCCTTTCAGCACTAAGGAGCGCCTGAGCTTTCAACAACTCTAGGCGCTCATGGTATGTTTTTTTAGAAAATCCATTCCAACTTATCTTCATTATTTTTCAACCTTGCTATAACGGCGTTGGTGGTCGATAATTTCAACCAAGGCATAGTCTTGATGTTCATAGCCTGCAAATTGGGCTGAACCAGATTCATCCAACTGTACCTCTTCGAAGAAGACTTTTTCATAGTCTGTAACAGACAATGCTGTACGTTGTTTGAGTTTGCTCAAGCGATCCTTATCAAGGTAAACCTCATAGCCTTCGACCAATTCACCACTAAAGAACTCTGAAACAGCTCCACTTCCGTAACTGTAGAGGGCAATTTTATCGCCAGCCTTCAAAGTCTCTGCATTTTCCAAAAGGGAGAGGAGACCGAGGAAGAGGGAACCTGTATAGATATTCCCAATCATCTGACTGTAGAGAATGGACTTATCAAAGTTTTCTTGCAAACTATCCTGTTTTTCTTTAGACAAAGTTTTATCCATCATCTTGCGCAAGCCTTTTAGGGCTAACTTAGGATAAGGCAAGTGGAAACAGATGGCCGCAAAGTCACCCATGGTCCAATCGTAGCGCTTCTTGTATTCATCCCAAGTCGTTGTCAGGCAATCAAGATACTGTTGGGTCGAGTACATGCCGTTTACATAAGGAGTGCTTGAATAGTTCGGACGCCAGAAATCCATGATGTCGCGCGTTTGGGCAACGTTATCATTGTTAAAGGCCATAATGCGCGGATTTTGGGTGATCAACATCGCCACACTTCCAGCACCCTGAGTTGGTTCACCCGGAGTTCCGACACCGTACTTGGCAATATCACTGGCAATAACCAAAACCTTAGACTCTGGAGAATTTTCCACATGCAATTTAGCATAATGAAGGGCAGCTGTCGCTCCATAGCAGGCTTCTTTGATTTCAAAGCTACGGGCGAAAGGCTGAATGCCTAATAGGCCATGAACAAAGACTGCCGCTGCCTTACTCTGGTCAATCCCTGACTCAGTCGCCACGATGACCATATCGATTTCTTCTTTTTCTTTGTCTGTTAAAATAGAGTTGCTTGCACTAGCTGCCAAGGTAACAATGTCCTCAGTCAGTGGAGCAATACTAATTTCATTTAACAAGAGTCCCTTGCTAAATTTTTCGGGGTCAACTCCCCTCGCTTCTGCTAAGTCTTGTAATTTCAAGACATATTGACTGGTCGCAAAACCAATCTTATCAATACCGATTGTCATATTTACCTCTGTATTTTCATTCATTGTAAAAAATCGTTTCATTCTATTTTATCACAAATAGGAACAAAAGAGAGAAAAAAGACTTGATTCAACAAATCAAGTCTTTGCTTTGACTGCATTAGGAAGAGATTCCTCGTTGTTTGCGGATGTAGTAATAAAGCTTTAAAATCACCGTTCCACTTGCCATTCCAATAGAAATAACAAGAGCTAACATAACCACCAAAGTCGCGCTAGCAATTGCATGGCTGTAATCGCCTGTCACAAAGAAAGCTGTCGTTCGATAGGATAAATAACCTGGCACCAAGGGGGCAAGAATAGCCAAGACAAAGACCACCGCTGGTGTCTTATAGACAATACTTAAAATCTGACTGATGCAAGAGCCAATTACTGCTGCGATAAAGGTCGCGACAATAACATTGGTTGGTTCTTTGAGGACGAGATAGAGGAGCCAAACGCCCATTCCCAAAACACCACCAGGTAGGAGCATGGAGCGTTGAACATTCAGTACGATTAGAAAGGTGATAATGGCGAGTAAACTCGCCACTGCTTGGAGCAAAATACTTGTTAGAGTCATCTTATGTCATCAAAACCAGGGCGACAGAGGTGCCAGCCCCTAAAGCGAGGGTAATGAGCAAAGATTCAAACATCTTGCTCATACCAGAGTTGATATGGTTGGTCATGATATCCCGTACCGCATTTGTCAGAGCAATCCCTGGAACAAAGGGCATGACCGCTCCTGCTATAATCAGGTCTGCCGTCGAAGGAAATCCTGTATAGCGGGCCCAGAACTGGGCGATCAATCCGAAAACAAAGGCACCCGCAAAGGCCGTTACAAAAGGAATGCGGACAAACCTCTCTACGTAGAGAGAGAAGGCAAATCCAAATAAGGTCGCAATAGCTGCGCCAAAAGCGTCATAGACATTGCCCCCAAACATAATCGAGAAGAAAGGGGCACTGAGGGTCGCTGCTACGGTCACTTGGAACTTGGTATAAGGAAGGGTTTGATTACCAATTTCTTTGAGCTTTTTAAAGGCTGTCGAAAGATCAATCTGCCCTCCAACAAGCTCCCGTGATACTTGGTTGACATCACAAACTTTTTCGATGTTATAAGAGGATGACGTCACCCGTTTCATACGAGAAATATTAGTATTTTCGATAGAAAAGAAAATAGCTGCGGGCATGGCAAGAACATTGCAATCCATAATTCCCTGCGAATGGGCAATACGGATCATAGTATCCTCAACCCGATGAATCTCTGAGCCACTTTTCAGGAGAATAGTTCCTGCTAGCATAATCACATCAATGACGGCATTCAACTCTCTCGATTCGTCCATTTTCTCCTCCTTTTTTCTACTTCCTATATTTTATCACAAAATCTTGTGAAAAAAAATCTTTGTCATGAAATCATGACAAAGATTCGTTTAATCTCGCGAACTTTCGTGAGAACCTTCATTATTGGATGAACTGCTCGAAGGAGTGTTCCCTTGTTGATTTCCTTGTTGGTTCCCCTGGTTTGGACTTGTAGGAGAACCCTGGTTCCCACGTTGGGCAGGATTAGAGGATGAAGTTGATGGTGGTGTTTTTGGTTTGTAGATGGAAAGTTTGATACGCGTACTTGCAAGATCAACCAGTTCTCCTGCTTTTGGCGTTTGATCTACAACCGTGCCCTCTTTTGTTCCTTCAGGAGTCGATACTTCAACAACTTCGATATTAGCCTCTTTTACACCGACAATCTGAGTCAGATTATTCTTAGTAAATTCAAGACTTGAGCCGATGTAGCTAGGCATGCTGACACTAGTCACCTTCTTAGCTACTGTTAAGGTAATCGTAGTAGCTTTTGAGAGATCATAAGTCGAACCCGAAGCAGGAGTCTGTCTAAGGATGGTTCCAGGTTCACTTTCGCTGGATTCTTCCTCTTCCATCTTGATTAGATTTTCAGGAACCTTCTTCTCCTTGAGTTCGGCTACAACATCCGTATACTTACGTCCGACGTAATTGCTCAATTGGAAAGATTGCTTCCCAGAAGAAACAATCAAATTGACCTTGGTTCCTTCTTTTCGGCCACTACCAGCTTCTGGATCCGTTCGAATAACGCGTCCTTCCGCTACTGTATCGCTAGCCTCCGATTTCTCTTCACCAGCTTCAAACTTGGATTTTTTGAGTGCTTCTTTGGCCTCTGCAACGGTTTGTCCAGCCACATCAGGAATGGGAATCGTTGCAGGTGTTCTAGACAAAATCCAGATTAAAGAGGCCGCAACCAATAGAAGACTGGCCAAAAGAATCATATAGCGAGCCTTAAATTTCCGTTTCTTAGCTGGCTTTGGCGCTGGAACCGGTTCTGCCACTGGTTGAGTCGGTTTCTTTGGCTGAGGGCGTTCTTCCTGCGCAGGTGCTTTAGGAATCGATGTCAGTGTACTTTGTGGAACTTTAGGTAAAGTCTTAGTGTCTGCCTTACTCGCATCGTCAAAGACCAGTTTCGGTTCATTCCGACGATTATAAGACAAGCTAGTTGACAAGTCCACATACATTTCTGAAACAGACTGATAACGGTCTGACAGCTTCTTAGCAGTCGCCTTGATGACAACATTTTCTAAAGCCTGAGGGACAGATGGGTTTTCAGCTATGACGGACGGAAGTGGTTTCTGGAAATGCTGGAGGGCAATCGTAACCGCGCTATCCCCATCATAAGGGATATGTCCCGTCAGCATTTCATAGAAGATAATCCCCATTGCATAGATATCACTCTGGAAGGTCGCTTTAGAACCACGCGCTTGTTCAGGTGACAAATAATGAACGGAGCCTAACATTGAGTTGGTCTGGGTCAGACTGGTCTCCGCAAAGGCTACGGCAATCCCAAAGTCCGTGACCTTAGCTGTGCCGTCTGGTGTCAAGAGGATATTTTGAGGTTTCAAATCCCGGTGAACGATTCCTCGAGTATGGGCTAAGCGCATGGCCAAGAGGATTTGCCCCATGATCCGAACCGCTTCTTCATTTGAAAGAGGATAGTGTTCTTTAATATAACGCTTGAGGTCAAGGCCTGCTACGTATTCCATAGCTAGGTACTGTTGACCATCTTCCTCACCAATATCTGTTATCCGAACGATATGAGGATGGTCCAGATCCGCCATGGCTCTCGCTTCACGCTGGAAACGTGCCACAGCAATCGGGTCCGTCTGGTAGTTGGTCCTCAGGACCTTCACTGCAACTTCTTCCCCGTCTAGGATCAAATCCTTGGCCAAGTATACATCTGCCATGCCTCCTCGACCAATCTGCTTGACAATCCGATACCGCCCGGCAAAAATCTTGCCGATTTGGATCATTCTGCTGCCTCCTCGTTCATGTAAACAAGGGCAACCGCAATGTTGTCTAAACCTCCTGCATTGTTAGCGAAGCGAATGAGGGTTGCCGCCTTGTCTGCTAGGGAAATATCGCTGGTTACAATATCATAAATCTCGCTTGCCGAAATCATATTGGTCAAACCATCACTATTGAGCAAGAGATAGTCTCCTGACTCCAGTGTAATCATCCCAAAATCTGGCTGGATTTCATCTTTTTGTCCGATAGACTGGGTGATGATATTCTTTTGAGGGTGAGTTTCTGCTTCTTCTGGAGTCAATTGACCAGCCTTGAGCAATTCGTTGACCAAGGAATGGTCACTTGTCAACTGGTGGTATTCTTCTCCACGAATCAAACCGATACGAGAATCCCCAATGTGAGCATAGATGGCTTGGTTGTCAATAAACGCAACAGCTTCTAGCGTTGTTCCCATGCCTCTGTAGGCTTCGTCCTGACCTAGTTGATGAATTTTTTGATTTTCAATCTCCAGGTAGTGGGCAAACCACTCACGAACTTCATTTACTGAGTCAATTTGGGTATCCACCCAAGCCACACCGAGGTCTGTTACCGCCATCTCACTAGCGATATTTCCTGCACGGTGTCCTCCCATCCCGTCAGCCAAGATGATCATAGTGCGTCCTGCTCGGTTGACAAAGTGATTGACATAGTCCTGATTATTTGTCCGTTTCTGACCAACATCTGTTAATAATGCTATTTCCATTGTGTCAGTTCCTTCCTATTCTGATATCTTGCGAAATTGGCTGATAAAAAATCCATCACTTCCATACAATTCAGGAGTAATCAGGATGCAGCCATCTTTCAGGATATCTTTACATTCGTGTTCTAGTTTAACCTGCTCGAACTCGGGATGACTTTCTAAAAACGCCTCAACGACTTGAAAGTTCTCCTCAGAGACAATAGTACAGGTACTATACGTTATTATACCACCTTTTCGTAGTGTTTGACAAACACTACCTAATATTTCCAGCTGAATTTCCTGTAAGGAGGTGAAATCTGCTGTTTCTTTATTGTATTTGATGTCTGGTTTGCGACGTAAAAGTCCAATCCCAGAACAGGGAGCATCTACCAAAATCTTATCAAAGGAGTCCTTTTCAAAAAACTCATGTACCTTTCTGGCATCCAATTTTTTCGTTTGCACTCGATCTGCCACACCTAAACGCTCCGCATTTTCTTGGATCAAGTTCAACTTATGATCATAAAGATCCAGAGCAGTAACCTGACCTGTCGTGAGATAAGAAGCCATATGGGCTGTTTTCCCACCCGGAGCGGCACAGGCATCTAGGACCTGTTCATCACCTTGTAGATGAAGGGTCGGAGCAACCAGTTGACTGGACTCGTCTTGGATGGTAATGGCCCCTTCAGAAAACAAATCATGTCCTGCAAAGTGGCCTTGCTCCTTGACCAGACCAGTGGAAGTCAAAGGAGAATCAGTCGCCTCTAACACGGCTTTGATTTCCTCTTTTCGACTCAAGTCGGTCACTCGGATGCTGGCTTTGTTGCGCACCAAGAGACTTTCAAAGATGGCTTGGGCTCGCTCTTCACCGTATTCTTCCTTGAGCTTAGACACTAGCCAAACTGGGAGAGAATAGGCAATGGAATCACGCTTGTTTTTGCGTTTGATAGTTGCAATATCTGGCCACCCTTCTCGCAAGATACGACGAAGAACAGCATTGACTAGCTTTTCACTGCCTTTTTTACGTGCTTTAGCTATTTCCACTGCTTCATTGACCACAGCATGGTCAGGTACCTTGTCTAGGTACTGGAGTTGGTAGGCACTCATGAGAAGAAGAACATAGAGCAAGTTATCTAGCTTGTCTCGGTCTTGGATAAAGTGGGATAGATACCATTCTAAGGTGAGTTTGCGGGCTACCGTTCCGTAGACAATCTCTGTCACCAAACCCTTGTCTGCTGCTGAGAGTTGACTCCCCTTGAGGTGTTTATTTAAAGCAATATTTGAGTATGCTTGATTGACAAAAACATCCTCTAGCACTGCCAGAGCTAGACTTCTAGCCGTTTCTACTTTAGTCACCAAATCGTTCTCCTACAGTCAATGTCCGTCCAACTCCGTTGAGGAAGGAAGCAATGTCCATCTTAGGCTTACCTGCTGGCTGAACCTGTTTGAGCGACAGAGCTCCTTCAGCCGTTGCGACGATTAATTCCTTTTTGCCAATAGAGAGAATCTCCCCTGGATTTCCCTGACCTTCTACTGGTAGGGCTTCATAAATCTTAAAGCGGTCGCCTTTGAGAAAAGTATGGGCAACAGGCCAAGGATTCATCCCACGGATTTGGTTGAAGAGTTGGCGATTGGTTTTAGTCCAATCGAGTTTCTCTTCTTCTGGCTTAATATTTGGCGAGAAAGTGACTTGGCTTGGGTCCTGAGGCACAGGTTTGATCTCCCCAGCAATATAGCCAGGTAGCGTATCCAAAAGCAAGTCACGACCAACAATCGCTAATTTTTCAAATAAGGTTCCAACATTATCCTCATCAGTGATAGGAATACTGCGACGGGAAATCATGTCTCCTGCATCCATTTCCTTGACCATCTCCATAATGGTCACACCAGCTTCCTCATCCCCTTGAATCAAGGCATAATGAATGGGTGCGCCACCACGGTGTTTGGGAAGAAGGGAGGCGTGAACATTGACCGCAAAATCCATGCTATCAAGGAGTTTACTTGGGAGAAACTGTCCAAAAGCAGCAGTGATAATCCCATCTGCCCCTAAATTCATAATGGCTTCCATCTCTGGACTTCCAGATAATTTTTCAGGCTGGTAAATGGGAAGGCCTGCTTCTTTGGCAGCCTGCTTAACTGGGGTTTCTTGGATTACTTTTTTACGGCCGACAGCGCGATCTGGCTGGGTCACAACAGCTAGAATCTCGTAACAGTCGTCTGATAACAAGCCCTTCAAAACTGTCGCTGAAAAATCAGGTGTCCCCATAAAGATTAGTTTTGTCATTTCTTCTCCTTCTTATAAAAATTGCTGTGGTTCGTGGTCAATGCTGAGACGAAGCTCGCTATTTTCCCGTTCTTGAGTCAAGGCCAAGACCTGGTTGAGGGTTGGGCCCAGCTCATCTTCTAAACGGTATTTAATCAAAATCTGGTAATGGTAAAGGTTGTGGGTACGGGCAATGGGTTTTGGTGTCGGTCCAAGGATTTTACTAGTTTCCGATAAACCTGATCGCAAAATTCCCATAACTTCATAGGCACGTTTGACGACCTCTTCTTCTTTCTTGTGAGAGAGGGTAATCCCAATAGTGAAATAATAAGGCGGATAGCCGAGTTGGCGCCTGATACTCATTTCATAAGCATAAAAACCTTCATAATCCTGTTCCTTGGCAAAACGAATGGCATAGTGCTCAGGATTGTAAGACTGGATCAAGACCTGACCAGCTTTTTCCGCTCGACCTGCACGACCAGCCACCTGAGTTAAGAGTTGGAAGGTTCTCTCAGAAGAACGGAAATCAGGCAGATTCAAGGCCGTATCTGCATTAAGAACTCCGACCAGAGTCACATTTGGAAAATCCAAGCCCTTGGCAATCATCTGAGTTCCCAACAAGATATCTGCTTCCCCTCGGCCAAACTGGTCAAGAAGAGCTTGGTGACTACCCTTCCTGCGGGTCGTATCCACATCCATCCGCAGAATGCGAGCCTGAGGAAAGAGCTCTGCCAGCTCATCGTAAGCTTTCTGAGTCCCTGTACCGTAGTAGCGAATGCTGCGACTCTGACAGTTGGGACAAACATGAGGAATCCCCTTAGAAAAGCCACAGTAATGGCAGTTCATGGTCTTGGTATCCATGTGCAAGGTTAGAGAAATGTCACAGTTGGGACAACTATCTACCGTCCCACACTCCCGACACATAACAAAGCTAGAATAGCCCCGACGGTTGAGCATAAGGACTACCTGCTCTTTTTTATCCAGACGGTCTTGGATAGCTTCTAGCAAAGGAGGGGTAAAGTTTGATGTCTCATTCTGCCCGATATAGTCCCGAAAGTCAATCACTTGAACCTCAGGAATGGTGGCTAAAGGATTGGCCCGTTGGGTCAGACGTAAGTGTTGATAGACACCTTTTCCAGCCCGCGCACGGCTCTCTAAGCTCGGTGTTGCCGAACCAAGGACCAGGGCCGCTTGATTGTACTGGGCCCGTAAGATGGCGACCTCTCTGGCATGATAACGAGGATTGCTGTCTTGCTTGTAGCTAGCTTCATGTTCCTCATCGATAATCATGACACCCAGATTTTTCAGAGGAGCAAAGATAGCTGATCTGGCCCCAACCACTACCTGAGCATCGCCACGCTCAACCTTGCGCCATTCGTCATACTTTTCACCATTGGACAGGCCTGAGTGAAGAATGGCCACTTTCTCGCCAAAACGAGCAATGAAACGCTCCGTCATTTGTGGCGTCAGAGAAATCTCAGGTACCAGCAAAATGGCCGTCTTACCCTTATCCAAGGCCCCTTGTATAATCTGCAAGTACACCTCAGTTTTCCCACTTCCTGTAATCCCTTGAAGGAGGAATGGAGGCTGTTGACTGCCAATAGCACTGACAACCGCATCACGCGCCTGTCTTTGTTCAGGATTCAATTCCAAAGGTTGGCTGGCTTCAATGCCTTCAAAATAAGCGGCTGAGCGTTGCACTTCCTTTTGGACTAGGATTAGAGCTCCTTGCTCCACAAAGAAATTGACTTGCTCGCGTGAGTAGGATTCTAACAAGCTAGCCAGAGGAGCACTCTCAGGACGAGACAGTAAATAGTCTCTCAGCTCTGCCTTTTTCTTAGCACGCGCAGAAATCTCAACACCTTCTAACTGCTCAACATGGACCTCATACCAAGATTGGGTCTTGACCTTCTTCTGATCAACAGCCTGGTACTCCAGACGGAGCAACCCTTTTCTGGTCAAGCGCATCATTTCAGCTTGCTTGGCAAGGTCTAAAGAAGAAAAGGCGAGCGAATCTTCTGAACCAAACAAACGCTCTTTGTCTGCCTGACTTAGGACTTCTAAAGGATAGAGAATCTTATCATAGCTGGAGTTTAAAAATCCTGGAAGCATGGCTTTTAGGATGGAGATTTTGTAAGAAAAGACAGACTTACGTAATTCCTCAGCCAGCCAGAGTTGCTCCTGGGTCAAGACGGGAGAAAAGTCTAGCACCTCCGCAATCTCTTTCAAGTCCTCATCTGTCACTTCTTCATCCGACTGGGACTCCAATCCTAGCACAATCCCTTGGATCAAACGATTGCCTTTGCCGAAGGGGACATGGACCCGCATACCGACTTCCAGCATCTCTACAAATTCCTCAGGGACCTTGTAACTGTATGGCTGGTCCGTCTGCATTAGGGGAACATCCACGATAATCTTTGCGATAGCCATCTTCTCACCTCCTTCTTGTCAGTAAATTCTTGCAATAGAAAAAATAAGATTGAGTCCCCCCAACCTTAAATTTTTTCACCATCTTCTTTTTCTTTAGCGATTTGCTCTTTGATTTTCTTTTCTTCTTCTTCTCTGCGGCGTTTTTCTTCTTCGATACGGAGACGAACTGCTTCACGTTTTCCTTCTGGATCTGGGTGAATGGTTACATTTCCTGACTCGATTTCTTCCAAAGCACGAAGAGTTGATTTTTCAGACTTAAACTCTTGAGTTGCTGGCGCACCAGCTTCTAGTTCGTGGGCACGCTTTGCTTCCAAGATTACGAGTGAATATTTTGATGGTACCTTGTCCAGCAAGGTATCGATAGAGGGTTTTAACATCATTTGCTTGTACCTGTTTCCTATAGTTTATCGAGTAGTTGGAGATTTTGGCAACATCTCCTGGTAGTGACCAATGACACGGTCCACACGGAAGTGTTCTGCTTCGATTACACGCTTGACACGTTCAGCAGCGAGGGGCACCTGATCGTTGACAATGGCATAATCATACTCACGCATGAGAGCAATTTCTTCCTTGGCTTTTTCGATTCGTTGGGCAATCACTTCAGCGCTATCTGTTCCACGACCTACCAAACGATCTTGCAATTCATCCAAATCTGGTGGCGTTAAAAAGATAAAGACAGCATCTGGAACTTTTTTCTTAACCTGAAGGGCTCCCTGCACTTCAATCTCAAGAAAGACATCGATTCCCTTGTCCAGAGTTTCATTGACATAGGTCAGAGGAGTTCCATAGTAGTTACCGACATATTCTGCATATTCCAACATCTGACCTTGACGGATCAGCTCTTCAAACTCTTCACGAGTACGGAAGAAATAGTCCACTCCGTCCACTTCACCAGGACGTTGTGCACGCGTCGTCATCGATACAGAGTATTGAAATTGATTCTCAGAACTCTCAAAAATCTCTCTTCTAACCGTTCCTTTCCCAACTCCTGAAGGACCAGAAAAAACGATTAGCAAGCCTCGGTCTGCCATTATGTCTCCTTTAGTTAGTCTGTGAAATAAAGTGAAATTTCTCTCGGATACTGATGATCACGTCAGTTATCCTTCTACAGTCTTTCTATCTAGTGTAACAAAAAAGCAGTAATATTTCAACTGCTCTTTCTTATTTATTTAGCATAATCTACTGCACGAAGTTCGCGAATCACGGTTACCTTGATATTTCCTGGGTAATCGAGATTGTTTTCAATTTTCTCACGAACTTTGTGAGCCAAGATTGTGACTTTGTCGTCCTTGATTTGTCCTGGATTAACCATGATACGGATTTCACGTCCTGCTTGAAGGGCAAAGCTATTTTGCACTCCTTCAAAGCCATTGGCGATTTCTTCCAAATCATGGAGACGCTTGATGTAGCTTTCAAGAGATTCACTACGAGCACCTGGACGCGCTGCACTCAAGGCATCTGCTGCAGCAACGATCACTGCAATGACGCTTTCGGCTTCCACATCGCCGTGGTGGCTAGCAATCGTATTCACCACAACTGGGTGTTCCTTGTACTTGCGTGCCAACTCTGTACCAATCTCAACGTGGCTACCTTCAACCTCGCGGTCAATAGCTTTCCCGATGTCATGAAGGAATCCAGCACGACGGGCAAGAGCTGCATTTTCACCAAGTTCACTCGCAATGATACCAGATAACTTAGCAACCTCAATCGAATGACGCAAGACATTTTGTCCATAAGAAGTACGGAACTGCAAGCGTCCCATGATCTTCATCAAGTCTGGATGGAGGTTTGGCGCACCAATCTCGTAAGCAGCAGCCTCACCATATTCACGGATTTTATTGTCAATCTCTTGACGGTTTTTCTCCACCAACTCCTCGATACGAGCTGGGTGGATGCGGCCATCCTTGAGCAACATTTCCATGGTCATACGAGCAATTTCACGACGAATCGGATCAAATCCTGACAAGGTCACCACTTCCGGTGTATCGTCGATGATGACATCTACCCCTGTCAAACTTTCAAAGGTACGAATATTGCGTCCTTCACGACCGATAATGCGTCCCTTCATGGTATCGTCTGGTAGATGAACTGTAGAGTTTGTTGACTCCGCTACATACTCACCAGCGATACGCTGCATAGCCTGAACCAAGATATCTTTCGCAATCTTGTCTGAACGTTCCTTGACTTCTTGCTCAGCCTCACGAATGCGGCTAGCAATTTCCTTGGTCAAGTTTTCCTCCGTCTGAGCCAAGATAATATCTCGAGCCTCAGTTTGGGAAAGGGAACCGATACGTTCAAGTTCAGCTTCTTTTTGTCTTTCGACTTCCTCTAATTGCTCTTCACGTGCATCAAGGTTTTTTGCTCTATCAGAAATACTTTGTTCTTTTTGTTCAAGTGTTTTTTCTTTGTTCGTCAAATTGTCGTCCTTACGGTCAAGGCTCGTAGCTCTCTCTGTCAAACGACTTTCAATTTGCTTGAGCTCCTGACGTTCTGACTTAAATTCAGCGTCCACTTCTTCACGGTATTTTCTGGCTTCCTCTTTGGCCTCCAATAGTGCTTCTTTTTTAAGAGACTTGCTTTCGCTCTTGGCTTCATTTAGTAATAAATCCGCTTCGCGCTCAGCTTGTCCTCGTAAATTAGTTGCTTCTTGTTCAGCATTTAGAAGCATCAACTCTGCAGCCTCTTGAGATGATTTCATCTTAGCTGAGATGCTGACATATCCAATGACTAAACCAATGATGACGGCAAAAACAGCAATCGCAAGTGTCATGATTTCCATGTTTTTACCTCATTAAATTTGTTTATCGAATGACATACATTCCTTAATATTCTATCATAAAAAAACAATTTTCACAAACCCAAATTGAAGAGTTTTGTGTGAATTTTAGAAGAAAGTTCTGAAATCACAAAACAAACTTTCTAACTCTTAAAAATGACATTTTCATTAAAACATATAATAAAAAAGCCTACCTTTCAGTAGACTTAGTTTGTTTCTATCCTAATCGGGACTCTGCCGAAATTCTGCTCTACGATGCTTGGGTGTCCTAGTTGGTAAATCTGGTCTGCCTTTTGAGTCATAGCATCCCAAGGTTCTTTGCCAATTCGGCTGACTAGATGGACCTGTTCTTTCAGAGACTTGAGGTGTTGTCTGCCTTTTTCAGTAAAACCAAGGACATGAATGGCTTCTGGCAAGTCACTTTCTCTGACCTGCACCAAGATATAGGTCAAGAGGCGTCTGACACGCGCTTTTGTGTAACGTTTAGTGACAACTGCCTCGACCAATTCCTCCACAGACTGGGCTATCTTGATGGCATCCTTGATACGCACCGCCATTTCTTGATTGACCTGATAGATGGTGGTCAGGTCTGGATTTGACAAGATTTGATAGCGGAGAAATGGAAAATAGTCATCCCAACTCACCTTACTCGCTTGCTCAAAGAGGGCAACAGAGGGCATAAAGCGTTCTAAAAAATCTTTGTCTGATTGGTGCTGACGGAGGGCTGTTGCCGAGGCAAAGTCCACTTCCTTGTCCACAGAATGATAGCCAGCTCCTTGACGCTGAATCGGATGGAGTTTGATTCTACGTCCCGCAACCGCCTTGGCATAGGCCAAAGCTAGAACATGATTGGGCGTATTGCCAGAGAAATCAAGACCTGCAAATTCCTTCCACATGGTTTGGGTTTTCTGGGGATAGGAGAGGGAATCAGGCAGATTATCCACAAAATTCTCCATCTCTCTACCTTGCTCTGTGTATAAGTCAGCAATTTTCTGATAATCCAAAACTTCCTCTGTCCCAAAAGCTAGAGTATCAATACCCAAGCGAACCAAGATATCCACAGCTCCTTGGCCAAAGAAATCTGCCGCCTGAACACTGACTAAAAAGGGCAATTCCACTACCAGATCTGCTCCATTTTCCAGCGCCATCTGAGCCCGTGTCCACTTGTCCACTATAGAAGGTTCTCCACGCTGCATGAAATTCCCAGACATGGCAACGATTTTCAGTCCCTTCGCCTGCTCAAGCAAGTATTTGTGCCCATTATGGAAAGGATTGAACTCCGCGATAATACCTGTGATGGTCATGATGTTCTCCTACTTCTGCGCGACAAAAAACCAACGGGTGCTGGTTTCTGTCGGCTCCTTGTCCTCAAAGTCCGCATAGAGTTTGAAGAACTTGAAACCAGCCTGTTCCAGCAATATATCATAGGTCAAGACCTCATAGGTCCGCTCCTCATGCACTTCATCGTGGCGACTAAAGGAACCGTCAGCCTCCTTGATAAAGAAGGTCAACTCATGCACGATGGAGTGAGGTGCTTCATCCTCATAGGTGTCCCAAAGCATGGCAAAATCTTCCGCATTTTCATGGTAAGAATAGCCTGGAAAAACCTCATCTGTTTGGTAGGTCGAATGCACGTCAAAGATGAATACTCCGTCTTCATTGAGGGCATTATACACTTCCTTAAAGACGTCTCCTACCTCTACCTCATCCTGCATGTAGCAGATAGAGTCAGAGTAACACGTAACAAAGTCGTACTTACCAGCCTTGGATAAGTCCAGCATATTGCCTTCAATAAAATCAATCTTTTGCTTGGCAGATGTTGCTCTCTTCTCCGCAATCTTCAGCATATCCGCGCTCAAGTCAAGTCCTGTCACATCAAAACCAGCCTGAGAAAAGCGGACAGACTGGATACCTGTTCCACAAGCCAATTCCAAGAGTTTCTTTCTCTCTTTGGTCTTTGGCAAATGACGGAGGGAAAAATCCGTCCATTTATCGTATAAACTATCATCCATGACCGCATCATAGACCGCCGCAAAGGTTTCATAAGTAGCCATATTCATGATACCAAGTCCGCCCGTAATCGGAATGAAAATTAGGAGCTTGACGATGGAGCCGAGCTCCAAGGAAGGCTATCTATTTTCCGACGATTACAGGACGGGTTCAAATCCTTTCTAAGATACAAAGAGCGTTAAAAGCAAGGAGAAAATAGGAAACTTTCTGCTGTATCGTCAGATACAAAGGAAGTTACTCTTTTTCTCGCAGCTTTTAGCTCGTGTTCAGTTTCGAGATGAACAAAACACGACGCCCTCACCTTTCTATCCATTTTTTCTAAAATAAGCAAATAAAACCCAGTTGACTGCAACTGAGTTCATATCCTATGCTAAGGCTTCTGAAATGTCTATTGAGCTCGCCTCATGCCATAGTTTTTCTAGGTTATAATGGGCACGCATTTCTTCTGAGAAGATATGCACAACGACACCACCGAGGTCTAGCAAAACCCAGCCTCCTGCTGCATCACCTTCAACATGGCTGCCTTTAAAGCCTGCTTCCGCTACTTTTTCACGGATATTATCTGCGATAGCGTCCAACTGGCGGCTATTCATTGAGCTCGTGATGACAAAGTAGTCCGTCACGCTGGTCAAATCTTGTACATCAAGTGCGAGGATATCCTCCGCACGTTTCTCATCAGCCGCTTTCACGACTAGTTCTAGTAATTCTTTTTCGTTCATTTAGTCCTCTTTCAAATAGTGCACAAAGGCGTTATAGGTTTCAAGGGTTTGGGGATAGATGGGGAATCCCTGATGAGCTAGATGCTCCACGGTACGAGCTGTTTCGTAGGCCACTGCCTTATTGAGCGATAGCTCAGCAATTTCACGCGCCTGATCCACTCCTGGAAAGGCGCGGTTATGCTCGATATAGTCTGCAACGTATATAACCTTATCAAGATCAGTCATCTGGTCAGCCCCGACTGTATGAATTTCAATAGCTCGCAGGATTTCTGGATCATGCAAATCCAAATCTTCCTGAATCTTGTAGATACCAACCATCCCATGCCAGACATTATTGCCCCAGTTTTTGAGGTCAGGGTTTAATTGGTAACGGTCAATCAAGTCTAGAAATTCCTGATCTGACAGCTTTTTAGCATAATCATGAAGAAGGCCTGCTAGACCCGCTTTCTCGGTATCGACTCCAAATCTCTCCGCTAACTCTATGGCTGCACGCTCCACCCCCAAACAATGGGTTAACCGTTTTTCAGGTAGAAGCTCTGCCATTTTTTCCAACAAAGCCTCTCGGGAACAGTTGATATAGTCTTGGTATGCCATCAGTAAAGCCCCTCCTTCTCGATGTAGTCTAGCACTGGATGAGGTAGGAGAAAGTTAGGTTTCCGACCTTGAGCAATGAAGTCACGCACCATGCTGGACGAGATGTCCATGAGAGGCACATCCACCCAGATAACTGGATAGGAAGTCCCTGCCTTGTAGCGCGGACGCTGAACCCCTACAAACTGAACCATGTCGACCAGCTCATCAATTCGGTACCACTTAGGCAGATAGTCCACCATATCAGCCCCGATAATGAAGTAATAATCCGTATCTGGATGTTGCTCTGTCAAAATCTTCATAGTGTCGTAGGTGTAAGAAATGCCCTTGCGCTCCAGCTCAATAGTTTCAATGGCTAAGCCTTCAATCCCCTCAATCGCCAACTCAAGCATCTTGAGACGGTGGTGCTCGGGGATGGTTTCCTTTTTATCTACATGAGGTGGTTGGTATTCGGGCATAAGCAGGACCTGGTCCAGCCCCAACTGTTGTCGTACTTGGTCCGCCACAACAAGATGGGCATTGTGAACAGGGTTAAAATTTCCCCCTAGAATCCCGACTTGTTTGCGTTTTTTCTCCTTGATTTCTGGCTCCAACTCTACCTTGGTAAAGGGAGTCAATAATTCGATTGCCATAGGCTCGTCTTCCTTTAATTCTCTGTAAAAACAGTTGTTTGGAGTAGGTGTTTAGATTTCTTTGACTTTTTTGGAAATCTTGCGATGTTCTTTCTTGCTGGATTGTTTAAACAAAATCAAGATGCGTCCGATTTTTTGGACAGTATCCACACCGATTTCTTCTTCCAAGATTTCAGCCACTTCGTGGATGTTTTCATCTGTATTTTGCAAGAGAGTAACTTTAATCAATTCACGGGCGTCAAGAGCTTGGCGGACGCTGGTTTTGATTTGGTCGTTAAGTCCATTTTTCCCGATTTGGATGATGGGTTTGAGGGTGTGTGCCTGGCTGTTGAGAAAGGCACGTTGTTTCGATGTTAATGACATAATCTTTCTTCCTTGTTTTTTGATAGTTATTTTAGGTGGTGGGGGACGGTCGGAACTATCTTTTTATGAGCTCACTTTGTTCGCTCAGTGATTTTATTTTAAATGATTGCTTTTCGTGTGACGACTGCTACGCCTTCTGGTGCCCAGACAGCGACTTTTGCCCTTCCTGTTACGCGGATCCAGCCTAGGCCTGAGATGACCAGGTCTGTCTTGTCCTTAATGGTAAATACATGCTGGACTAATTTTGGGAAATCTTCTTTTTCCTTGCTATTTGGTGGCGTTAAAAGGGTTCCGAGGTGCTTGTCGTAAAGGGCACTCGCTCCTTCGAGCTTGGTACGGTGGAGTTTTAGTTCATTGTCAAAGAAGGCTGTAAAACCTTGCTTTTCTCCTGCAATAAAGTCAAAGCGTCCGAGACCACCTAGAAACAGGGTTTGTTCAGGATTGAGCTGATAGGTTTTGGGCTTGATTTCCTTTTTAGGACTGACATACTTGAGGTTTTTTGCCGTCAAGTAGTGGGCCATCTGGTGACGGTGGATAATTCCCGGTGTATCGTAGATATAAGATCCGTCGTCAAGCGGAATCTCAATCTTGTCCAAGGTTGTCCCTGGGAAGCGCGAAGTCGTGATGACATTCTGGTCACCCGTTATTTCTTGGATAATGGCATTGATGAGGGTTGATTTTCCAACGTTGGTCACACCGACCACATAGACGTCACGACCCTTTCGGTAGTGTTCAATCTTGTCAATGACTTCCTTGATGGCATGCTTGTTTTGTGCCGAAGTCAGGACGACATCCACAGGGCGAAGACCTTCTTCGTGGGCACGTTCCATGAGCCATTGGCTAATCTTGCCCGGTTTAACAGACTTGGGCAGGATATCTTTTTTATTTCCAACCAAGAGGACATCATTACCCGATACAAAGCGTGGCAAGCCTGGGATGACAGAACCATTAAAGTCAAAAATATCAATGACATTGACCACCAAGGCATCACTGTCCCCCACCTCGTGCAAGAGCTTGAGGAAATCATCGTCCGTCAACTGGACATCTGTGATTTCATTGTAATGACGGAGACGGAAACAGCGTTGGCAATAGACTTCGCCTGTCTCCAATCCTTTTTCGAGTGCCGACTGGGGAGTAAATCCAAGACCAGCCTTGTCTGTCGTCTGAATGGTTGCTCCACAACCAATACAGAGAATTTCTTCCATAGTTAGATTCCTTTTTTATATGTAATCGGTCCGTACTTTTCAGTAATTTGCTTCATGACACGGCGCTCGCGAGCTCGGTTAATCTGCGTCTTGATAGAGTCGTGTTGGACCAAGGGTTTGACTAAGATTGAGCGAATGCCTGCACGATGGGCTGCGCGAATATCTGTCATGAGCTGGTCGCCGACCATGACCACTTCATTTTTCTCATAGTGGAATTCCTTCATGGCACGGTCTATTCCAAAGGTGAAAGGCTTTAAAGCCCAATAAACATAATCAATTCCAAATTTCTCAACTGCGCGTTGGACCCGTTTTTTGGTATTATTTGATACCACGATGATGCGAATACCTGCATCCCGAAGGTCATGTAGCCACTGTTTCATCTCTGGCGTCCCATCAGGGTTGTTCCAAGCAATGAGGGTATTGTCCAGATCGACCAAAACAGCCTTGATACCCTGCGCTTGCAGGCTTGGGACTGTCAGATCATAGACTGCTTCCACAGCAAAGTCTGGCATGTAATTTTCAATCGCCATTCTGGCTCCTTTTCCTTTTAATTTCTAGCAATATTCTTTAAACATTGGGCTAAGACTACCCATAAAATGAGACTAGCTATCAAAATATAAATCCAAGCATTTGGTTCATCTGCAAACGGTAAGGGAACATTCATTCCGAAGAATCCTGTAATAACCGCAAGGATAGCTAGCAAGACTGAGATAATTGTCAAAGTTGTCAAATTATCATTTAGATTATTATTTAGGATGTTGTTGTAAGAGGATGAGAGTTGTTGCAAAACTTGAGAAATCAAGTCTGTCATCGAAACCAACTGATGGGCTTCAATCATGGCATCGTCAAACTGCTCTCTTTCTACCTCATCAAAATTGCGATAAAGAGCATGCCCTTGGATATGTTCTAAGAGGAGACGATTTTGTTTGGCAGCTGCTGTCAGGTAAACCATACCAGTTTCCAAGTCAGAGAGGGCAAAAAGATTTTTTTTAGTTGTTTTTTGACGAAGAAGTGCACTGATTTCATCCTTACTTTTATCCATTTCTTCAATAACCGGATAATAAGCATTGCTAATAATCTCTAAACTGGCAAAAAGAAATTTGTAGATTGAAACAACTTCATGGCTTTCAAGGTAGGTTGCCATACGTTTAATCACATAACTATTCTTGTGATTGCTAATTGTGATCAGCCGTTGTTTTTCAACGATAAAGGTCATCGGAATCGCTTCATAATATTCTTTGTCTTTTTCTAAATCAAGAACATTATAAATGAAGGTTACCGTTCCCGTTTCACGGTGATAGTCCATGTGGGCACGCTCATTTCTATCCAGAGCATACTCGATAGTTTCCTTGTCCAATCCATAGACATCCGAAAGGTCTTCCATGTTTTTAATTTTGTCCACATCAAGGTCTATCCACGTACAATCGTGACCTAATTTTTTCTCTACAAATAGCATACTCTCTCCTTTACCAAACTCCTTCTATTGTACCACAAATCTGCTAAAATAGCCGGCCTATTCAGTACGAGATAGATTGCTGACGACGGTGATATTACGATTGGGAACAAAGTGAAGGGCTTGATCGTCACCTCGCAGTTGCGTTGTACGGATCCCTACGCTAACGACCTTTCCAGAAACGGTAATCGGTCCATTTGTGAGAACCACTTCATCACCCACATCAAGCTGGCGTTCAAAAAGGATGAAGAAGCCATTAATGACATCGGATAGAAAGCCTTGTGCCCCCATACCAATGGCCACCCCAGCAATCCCCGCACCAGCAAGGAGGCTAGAAACTGGAAGTCCTAAAATAGACAGGATGCAATAGAGCAAGAAGAAATAAAGAATGTAGTTAAAGACATTCTCTAGCAAACGAGAAATGGTCTTTTGCCTTCCTGCATCTCGATTGGAAAATTTAAGCGAGGGCTTGACAATCTTTCGTACAGTTGCATGAAGCATCTTTTTTGCTATATAAAATAGCAAAAACAAAATCAAAAGAGAAATCACCTTGGTCAAGAGATTCTCTAACATGGTTGTTAAATCAAGTTTATCAAAATAGCGTTGAAAAAAATCTTGCATATAAAACTCCTTTTTCCTATTATACCATAAAATCGTCCTTCTCTTTTCTTTCATAATTATTCAATTATTGTTCCTATTTTCAAAATATCACTTGCCTCCATAGCATATTTATACTATAATTATAAACAATACATTTGAAGGAGACTGCTATGAAACGAATCATTAGAGCCTGGATCAAGGCAAGCCTCATCAAACGAATCCTTATTGGAATGATTTTGGGAGCTACATTAGGGATGCTCTTTCCAAACCTTACAGGAATTGGTCTGCTTGGAGACCTCTTTGTAGGCGGACTGAAAGCCATCGCTCCTATTTTAGTTTTTGCCCTTGTTGCCAATGCCCTTTCCCAACACCAAAAGGGACAAAACACCAATATGAAGACGGTTATTTTCCTATACTTGCTTGGAACCTTTGCTGCTGCATTAGTAGCCGTTCTAGCTAGTTTCTTACTGCCTGTGCAAATCACCCTGACCAGCGCAAATACAGAAGTTGCTGCTCCTGACGGTATCGGTCAAGTCCTCAGCAATCTACTACTCAAACTGGTGGACAATCCTTTGAATGCCATTGTTGAAGCCAACTATATCGGGATTCTCTCTTGGGCAGTCATCTTTGGTCTGGCTATGAGAGAGGCAAGTAAACACAGTAAAGAATTGCTGAAAACCATGGCGGATGTCACCTCTAAAATTGTCGAATGGATTATCAACCTAGCTCCCTTTGGGATTTTAGGCTTGGTTTTCAAGACCATCTCTGACAAGGGCATTGCCAGTCTGGCTAACTACGGTGTCCTCCTAGGACTCTTGATTGCTACCATGGCCTTTGTTGCTCTCATCGTCAACCCACTCATCGCCTTTCTCTTTATGAGGAAAAATCCCTATCCCCTTGTTTTGAAATGCCTACGTGTCAGTGGTATTACAGCCTTTTTCACTCGTAGCTCTGCCGCCAATATCCCTGTCAATATGAAACTCTGTCAAGACTTGGGGCTGAATCCTGACACCTACTCTGTCTCCATCCCGCTTGGTTCAACCATCAACATGGCTGGCGCTGCTGTTACCATAAATGTCCTGACCTTGGCTGCCGTCAACACACTCGGAATTTCGGTAGACTTTGGGACAGCATTTGTTCTCAGTGTGGTGGCTGCCATTTCTGCCTGCGGAGCCTCTGGAATTGCTGGGGGATCCCTTCTCCTCATTCCTGTAGCTTGTAGCCTCTTTGGGATTTCCAACGACTTGGCTATGCAGGTTGTCGGAGTCGGTTTTGTGATTGGGGTCGTTCAAGACTCCTGCGAAACAGCTCTGAACTCTTCAACAGATGTCCTCTTTACAGCGGTTGCTGAGTATGCTACAAACCGAAAACTTCGTCCCTAGTCTCTAACTCCTCGTTAAACACTTGGCTCTATTAGTTTAGGAAATTTTCATGTCTCTCACTCAACGTACTACCAAACTGGTCTTAGCGACCTGTCTCGCTTGTTTTCTCGCTTATTTTTTAGATTTATCATCAGCAGTTTCAGCTGGAATCATCGCTCTCTTAAGCCTCTCCGACACACGCAGAAGCACGCTGAAATTAGCACGTAACCGCCTCTTTTCCATGATCCTAGCGCTCGCTATCGGTGTTCTAGCCTTTCAGCTGACGGGCTTTCACATCTGGAGTCTGGGCCTCTATCTGGCTCTCTATGTCCCTTTAGCCTATAAAATGGGTTGGGAAATCGGCATCACCCCTAGCAGTGTCTTGGTCGGTCATCTCTTGGTACAGGAGTCTACTTCCCCAGAGCTCTTGCTTAATGAAGTGCTCCTCTTTCTCATCGGGACAAGCTTTGCACTATTGGTCAACCTTTATATGCCCTCTCGTGAGAAAGCCATCCAAAGCTACCACCTTCAGGTCGAGGAAAAGTTAAAAGACATCCTGCTTCGCTTTAAATACTATCTGTCAAGAGGAGACGGACGCAATCAAGCTCAACTCGTTGACCAATTAGACAAGCTCCTCGATGAAGCTCTCAAACTGGTCTACCTGGATCACTCGGACCATCTCTTTCACCAGACGAACTACCACATCCATTACTTTGAGATGAGACAGCGACAAAGTCGCATCCTGCGAAATATGGCCCAGCAGATCAATACCTGTCATCTGGCCGCAAGTGAGAGTTTGATTTTGGCCCAGCTCTTTTCAAAGATTGCTGCTCAGCTAAGCCAGACCAATCCTGCTCATGACCTACTTGATGACATCGAACGCTATCTGCAAGTCTTCCGCAATCGGAGTCTCCCTAAAACACGTGAGGAGTTTGAAACCCGTGCCACCCTCCTGCAACTACTACGCGAAGCTGAAACCTTTATCCAGGTTAAGGTCGATTTTTACCAAAAATATGGAAACTAGAACGCAAAGAACCTCAGAGAATTCCTCTGAGATTCTTTACTGATAGGTCACCAACATAAAAACGAGGAGCAATACAAACAAGGCTATGCTAATCAAGAGAGTTAAAACTTTCACCAAGCGGTTGTTCTGCCAGTAGCCTGGTTTTCCGATATTGCTAGTCGCATCCATGGAAAAGAGTTGGCTTTGGCGAGGTTGGATGAGAACCAGGACAATTAAGGCGACGGCTAGGATTATTCCTATAAGCATCAAAACTTCCATCATTTTCACCTCAAGATTCCTAATAATGTAAAGATCAGGGTAAGAAGGATGAGCAAGCCGAGTAAAATGGAGAAGGTTTTACTGATCTTTTCTCCTCGGGTAGGCTTTTCTTTCTTAAGCGCTCCTTGCTTTAACTCTTCCATACGTCCTTCGACATCCTTGTAAAATAAATCTTTTTTAGTCATGTCCTTCCCCTATTATCCTTTCCATCCTCTCTTGGTAAGTAGCCAAGTCCACATAGTTGGCATGGCGGCCTTGATGTCCAAGGGCTTGGCCCATCTTGTCAAGACTGCTGAGAGCTTCTTGAATCCTCACAATCATGTCTCCAACAGCCTGCACATCAAAGAGGTGTTCTGGAGCTGTGTAAAGTCTGTTATGAGCTGTCTGGTCAAAGGCTAGGATGAGCATATTGTGCTCGAAGGCTTGACGGGCAGCATCCAAAAGCTCGTTTCCGTAATTGATGTCTAGATAGAGATCCGACAGCTGGTAGAGTTCTCGAATCTTTTGCGGACTAGCGTTTTGATAGAGAACGACATTGGGATAGGAAAGCAAAGTCAGCAATTTGGACGACATTTCAGTCACTGCCGCGATTCGGAAGGTCACCATTGGCAAGGACTCAATCAGGGTTTCGATATGCTCGATCTGATCTGAGTTGGTAAGGATCAAGGCATCTGGTCGAACGAAGTTTTCTCTTTTGAACTGATAATGATAACCTAGATGGACAAACTTGTCATGATAGGCTGGATTGGTCAAGACCAAGGCCTGTTCATAGGTAGCCTTGTCTGGTATGAGGATCTGCTTGGCTCTCAGCCCCTCTTGCTCCAAGAGCAGCTGCATATTTCCAGGAAGACAATCATCTAGCGGTTCTTGCCAGACTAAGATATCCTGTCCAGTCTTGTCTGGATAATGGTATGAAACTAAGAAAGAGGTGGCGAGAGTGTTAAAGAGAAGGTGGCGAGTGTCGATTCCCAAATCTTGCAAAAAGAAAATCGTGAATTCTACTCGATTTTTAAAATGGCGCAGGGCTTGTCCGGGCAAGGTTAGGAGGATATCGCCTGTCACATGATTTTCTAGGACAATTTCCTGTCCCTTTGCATCCTGATACTTGGTCAGGATAGCCTGTCCATCCACACTATAAGTGGTCTTGGCAAAGCAGGCTCCGTATCGGTTATAGTGGTCTGCTTGGTAGATGCGACCGGATAGGTCCTTCCAGTCGACTTGCTTGACCAAACGGGCCTGAGGAGCATCCACATAGTGAATCACGCCCCTCTCCCGAGAATCCTCTAGGATATGCGCCGACTGGTTATTGCCCGCAATCTCCCAAAATTCAGGTACGGCTACTTGGTTGAAATAAAGAGCTTTTCCCGACTCGTAACCTAGATAGTAGGTAAAGGGAGAGAGAATCCCATCTGGGAGAAATCCATCTGGTTCGCTCACAACTGTGGCATGGGATAGACCAGCAGCTTCTAAACTTTCGTGCAAATCGCGGCTTTCCTGGCCATAACGATCAAATAGTTGAATCATGCAGGACCTCCTCTATCGTTTTCTTCCACTTGTCCCTTACCTTATCTGTTAAAAATTCTCTAGCTAGGTCATAAGATGCTGTTCGCATATCTGGCAAATGATTTTCCTGATAGAGCTGGCAGATCTTTTCCGCAAAGGATCTTTTAATCGCCGTTTCAACATGGTCATCCGAACTTGGGATCAAGTAGCCATTTTGACCATCCTTGATAAAGGTCTGGTTTCCATAAGGCACATCAAAGCCAATCAGGGGCAAGCCTGAACCAACTGCCTCCATCAAGGTCAGACCAAAGCCTTCGCTGGTTGAGGCTGTCAGATAGACCTCATACTGGGGATAGATCTGAGCTAGATCTGCATGCCCTTTGAGCTGGATATAGTTCTCCGCTTGGTGAGCCGTGATGATTTCCCTTAAAAGGGATTCCTCACCCCCACTGCCATAAATGTCAAAGGTGAGCTCAGGGAGGACTTGATGCGCTTGGATAACCGCCTTGACGAGCCAGTCGATGTGTTTTTCCTTGGCCAGACGCGAAGCGGTAATGAGAGAAAAGGGCTTGCGTTCCCTAGCAGGCTCCGTCAGCTGATCAATGCTCCCAACTGGAATCGTGACGATTCGTGGACGATGCTGACTGTACTGGGCAAATTGACCTTCGAGAACTTCCTTCTGCCGATCCGTAGACACGATAAAGCAATCGACCTTGTCCGCATTTGTAAACTGATACTCATAGTAGTTATTCCAGAGGAGATAGTCTTCGTTACTAGCATTTTCACTATAGTGCTCTGCGTGAACGACAACTGCTAGATGGGCCTTTTGTGCTTCTTCAAAAACAGCCTGACCAATCCCTGTTTCCCTGTCCAAGATGACCAAATCAGACTTGCTCAAGTTCAAACGTTGCATAAAATAGCGCATAAAGGCTGGTTTTCCGTACAGAATCCGGTCCTTAAATCGATAGACCTCTTCTTGGCCTTCAGTCAGCAAGATATCGTAAGCAGTACTGCCGTCTTCATTAAAAAAGCTTCGTTGATAGAGCCTAGCCACCTGGTCTTTAGGTGCGAAATATTCTGTACAGTAGCGTGTGTAGGAGAAATAATCCTTGCGAATCAAGTTCCCCCCAAACACATACTCTGCATGCTGTACTAGATTCTTAGCCGAGTCTACCAAGTAGCAGGTCACAAACTTATCCTCATCTGAAAAGTAGACGCGCAAGACCTTGCCATCCTGTTCCCTATGACTCTCAAGGCCACCAAAAGAGGCCAAAACCTCGTCAACTGTAACACTGGTCGGTGCTAGCTTGATATCTGTAAAATGATTGTAAAGCCAGATTACCTGATCATCCGCAAAGCCGATATTGGCCGTTAAGTGCTGGATATTGTCTGCTAAAATCAAGTCGGTAAAGATAAACTTAGATGCTAGGTCTAAGCTTCTAAAAATCCCTGCTCGGTAGGCCTGGGCATATTCGACACCACTGCTCGCCCAACCGATTCCTAGATTTATATTGTAAATTGTCATATGATCCTCTTTTTATGGAAAATGGGTGAGAATCTCACCTTTGGGCGTTACTTCCACAATCCCCATGAGAAGATTGCGTACCATATCTGTACGGATTTGTTGCTTCATGGTTTCAAAGCCCGCATAGGCCTCCTGATAGTACTCCACGATAGGGTTCTTTTGAGAAGCAGACTGGCTCCCGATTGCTAGACTGAGCTGTTGCAGGTAGTCGACTTGCTCAACCCAGTTGTCATCAATAGCCTTGAGCATGGATATTCTCAGAAAGGAGTCATAGAGCTGGTGAGGTTGGAGGACTTCCTTTTTAGCTTCGATTTCCTTGGCTATTATTTCCTCTAGTAACTCCCGAATCTGATCTGCATCAGCTAAATCCAGATCAGCCGGTAATTCTCTTATCCCAAAGCTAATATTTGTTACGATGAAGTGAAAGAGTTCTTGGGGGCTGCTATAGGCTTTTTCTGAGATTTGTTTGGTATAGTCTGCCAGTATGTCCTCAAGGATATGCTCTAAATCACGGCTCCCATCCAGCAAACGATCTCTTTCTTGGTAGACCATCTGACGCTGGATATTGACGCTTTCCGCATACTCTAAGGTTTGTCTGCGCGCTGAGCGACTGGCACTATCACTAGCCTCTTGAGCTTTTCTGACGAGATTGCGGTACTTGCGAGCCTTGAGTAGGATGGGTTTGCTGATATCTTCCACTTGGTAGTCTTGATACAGGTCGTGAACCCAAGACGGTCCAAACTTTTTGATCACATCATCTTCAAGCGATACGAAAAATTGAGACATGCCTGGATCGCCCTGCCGGCCGGAACGACCTCTGATTTGCAGGTCAATTCGTCGGCTCTCCATCCGCTCGGTACCAATCACAATCAAACCGCCCAATTCTGCGACTCCTGGACCGAGTTTGATATCTGTCCCTCGACCTGCCATAGAAGTCGCAACGGTCACTGCCCCCATCTGTCCAGACTCTGCGATAATCTGGGCTTCACGCGCCGCATGATTGGCATTAAGGACATTGTGAGAAATCCCCTCTCGCAAGAGCAAGGACGAATAAAGCTGGGACATTTCTACAGATCCGACAAAAATCAGGAGTGGATTGCCTTTGGCGTGGTAAGTCTTGATAGCTTCGAGAGAGGCATACACTTTCTCAGGGAGGGTCACATAGAGATTGTCCGGATGGTCCATTCGCCTAAGTGGGCGATTGGTCGGGATACGAATGACGGCCATATTGTAGGTTTCGAAAAACTCTTTTTCAGCCACCTTTCCCGTTCCTGTCATACCTGAGATTTTGCGAAACATCTTAAAGAGACTCTGGTAGGTGATTGAAGCCATGGCTCTGGTTTCAGGAGAAAGCTTCACATGTTCCTTGGCTTCGATGGCTTGGTGGAGACCGCCTTGAAGCTTGGTCATTTCCATCAAACGCCCTGTTCCCTTGTCTAACAAGACCATTTCTTCCCCTCGAACCAGGTAGTCCTTGTCTCTGGTAAAGAGCGTATGGGCTCTAAGAGCATAGACCAGATGCCGAACATAACTAGCGTACTCTTCCTTGTAGAGATGATCGATTCCTAGGAATCCTTCAACCGTCTGGGCCCCCTTTCGGGTTAACCAAACTTGGTCTTTTTCTTCCTTGTAGATGTAGTCTTCTCCCTCAACCAAGGTCGTCACTAGGGTATCAATCATCCCATAATAGTTAGACTGGACGCGGGGAGAGCCTGCGATAATCAAGGGAGTTTGGGCACTATCGAGTAGAATATCATCGATCTCATCGATGATAACATAGTTAAATGGAGGCAGGAACTTTCCTTCATGAGTAGAAGCAAGATTGTCATTGAGATAGTCAAAGCCCAGTACACTATTGGTTGTGTAGACGATGTCTGAGGTGTAGATCTTTCTTTTCTCTTCGGTAGTCAAGTCCTCTTTTGGATCTTCTGAAAAAGGCAGACCGACAGTTAGACCTAAAAATTGGTAGACTGGGCCCATTTCACTTGCGTCCCGTCTAGCCAGATAGTCATTTGTCGTGACTAACATACTGCCTTTTCCCGTTAGGGCATTGAGGTAGAGGGGCATGGTGGCAGTCAAGGTCTTGCCTTCACCCGTATTCATCTCAGCCACATTTCCTTGGTGGATCACGATGGCTCCCATGACTTGCACATCATAGGGAAAGAGACCCAAGACCCGTTTATCCGCCTCACGGACAAGGGCATAGGCTTCTACCAGTAGCTCATCTAAGGTTTCTCCTTGGGCAAGGCGCTGGCGAAACTCCTCTGTCTTTGCAGCCATTTCCTCATTACTGAGGGCAGCCATCTCTTCTTTGAGGGCGTTGATTTGGCTTAAAAGTTTCTTGACCTTTCTCAGTTGTCTTTCTTGATACAAACGATTAAACACCATCATCCTCCTCAATAGAAAACGAAACAAAGTCAAGAGCCTCAAAACCTGCGCTAATCAAGGAGAGGCGATAGGTGTAGGCCGCTTCAGGATAGGTGAAGCTAAAGGAAAATTGCCTTTCAATCTTCTCCTCTATGATTTCCTCATAACGATTTAAAAAGGTCAGTTTGAGATAAAGTCCATTGACCGGTTGAACCCGCATCTTCATGGATAAGCGGTAGGTATGATTTTTCTTAAGAAGAGGGAGGCTCGGCTGGCTTCTAGTAGCCTGATAGTTGACACTAGAAAACCATGTTTTAAGGGTTTCTCCTGAAGCCAACAAAGGATTTTTCAGGGTAACGTGACCATCTGCATGATAGGTGATCTGGCTCCCATAAAGATAAGTAGCTCCCATCTCGCCCCACCTAATATCCTCTCTCTTGATGATAATCATGTCTCACCTCTTCCGTATTCTTCTAGTATCATCTTGTAAAAATGAATAAACCAGGCAACGTTTGTTCCTGTGTCATCGTTGTGTCGACCTGCTGTCCCTTTGGACAAAATCTTAGCTCCTGTCTGGCAAAGTGTCTCCACTAGCTGGTCATAGGCACCACTATCCATATCCTCGTCCTTCATGTAAGAAAGACCAAAGGTCGTCTGGGAAAAATCAGCTTGTTTAAATCGGGTCCAAAAACGTTGGTCCAAGTCCTTCATGTCTTTCTGGCTCACTCCTCCAGTCTGAAGGTGCAAGACATCAAAGCTAGTCGGAAAGACTCCTGGCGCCTCTAGTCGGCCCCGCTGTGCGATGGTTCCTAGATTGGTCAAGGGTTTTCCGACTACGATTCCTTTGGGTTCAAAGTAAGCCCCATAGTAGAGTGCTGGGAAGGTCCCCATTGACAGGCCAGATAGGATCAAGTCACTTCTATCCAAGCCTAGATAGTCTAGATAGTGTTGGATTTTTGCTTGTATGTTGGCTTCCAATTCCTCAGTTCCTAGGTAAAAGGCTCCCCCTTCTAATCGAGGGTCCGAAAAGAGGAGAAAGGGACATTGGAGATTCTTCATCATCCAGTAACCCTCAAAGCCTTCCGCCGGACGATAACCAGAGAAATAGACTGCTAGAGGAGGTTTGAAATCCCCCGGGTGAAAGAAATAGTTGATTTCCTCACGTTTTTTGTCATGCAGGATATTGCCTCCGAGAACAAACTTTCCAAACTGTTTCCGGCTCCAGCGTTGGTGGAGATTGCCGATGTTGACCTTTCCCTGGCCACGCGCTTCAAGAGAAATGCTCAGATAAGCATCATAGTCTTGCTCCACTATGATTGCTGAGGCAAAGTCTGCTTCCTCAAGGAGAATGTCCTGTCTAATCTCTGAAACGGATCCTGCTGGGATTTTTCGCAAACGCAGGCGCAATTCCACTGGTCCACTCTTTTCATATTCGAGCCAGAGTTCGATTGGCGAATGGGCTTGGACAGACTGATTATAGGCCCAAGAGGCTAGTTGCGTATAGTTTTTTCCAAAATCTCCTTCTAACTCCAGATGCTCAAATCCTTGATAGGAGACAGAGCCTTGAAAACTCGGTTGAATTCGTATCGTAGCTGGACTCAGCTTGTCTCCATAACCACCTTCAAAGAGGGAGGTGGAAAGGTCTCGAACAAAGCCCTGTCGGTCTGTTAGGTCCATCGCCTGCATGCAGTGCTGTTTGATGAGGTTCTGAATGTTTTTATCCTGACTTGCAAACTGTTCGGGATAGAAAACCGTATAGGGTTCCAAGCTAGATGCAAAAGGCAACAAATCTACTAGGTAAGCCCCATCCGTGAGAATGACAGCATGAAATTGCTCCAAGTCTTTCTCATCCATGATTTTCTGGATAGCAGACGGTGTGTTGGGAGGAACATGATGCCAGTCTAGTTGAGCTGGTAGGGCAAGCGTATCTTGCCAATCCTCTGGACCGATTTGCAAGATCTTATACTTCTTTTCCATGAGTCACCTCCTCCAACCACTTTTCTAGCTTGATCAGGAATTGCTCTCCAGTGTGTTCCTTTATCTTTTCGATGGAATGGATCAAAGCATCATTCCACACCTGCAGGCTATCGAGATAGTAATGGGCCGCTTGAGCAAAATCGGCAGTGTTTTCCAACAGATAGCCATTTTTTTTATGACTAACATACTCTGTTTTGACCTTGTTGATCTGAGGGATACCAGCACTAATCCCCGCTATCTGAGTATAGAGAAGAGGCTGACAGTTCAAATCGACAATCAAACGAACAAATTCCAACTGCTTGATTAACTCCGACTCATCCTTCATATTGACAAACGAATAGCGCATGGCCTGATGGCGATTGTCCTCAAGCGGATTTTCGGCTCCTTGGTAATCAACTTCTTTTTCCAGTTCCTGGTCCTGAAACTGCTCTGCAACCATCTCAGAAACACGTATTTCCAGCTGCTTCATTTCTTCTTGACTAGCAGCAAAGGCTCCAAAGACCAACTCCGTATCCTTGTTTTCAGAAAGGAAATGCAAGACCTGATAGAGCGCTTGGTCCTCTATCCCCTGCTCAAAGTCCAGTTGATAGTAGAGGATTGACTCCTTCCGAGTCTGGCTCTTTCCTAGCTCCAAGCGCGTATCAAAAGGTGATAAATGACGAAATTTCGTTGCTTGATTTGAAAAGACAGACTGAACCAAGCGCAGGGTGTCCTCTCTGTCGACCAGAACAAGATCCACCTTATCCAGCAGACCTGCCAACTGAGGTAATTGCTCTTGAGGATTTCGTCCGATAAAAAGACTGAGAACCTTAGTGGTTTGGTGAGGCAATCGTTCTAAAAGGAAGTCATTGTGCTGGTCACAAGCAGGCAGAAAATAGGTCGCTCCTTCCTCGGGGAGTTGAGCTATTTTCTTCTCAAAAAACTCCGAAATCAATTCTCCCATATCTTGGTAAGCCTCTTTTTGGAAGCGAAAAGCAAAGATAGGATTGACCTCGATACGGCCATCATCTTGCAAATGCTCTCTAAACTGCCACAATCCCTTGGGATTGAGGTAATCTTGGTAGAGAGCCTGGCCCTCTTCGTAGTAAATCACACTGGAAACCAGCCCCCGATCATCCATCAGGTAGTTGGCAGACAAGAGTCCATCTTCCTTGAAGTACTGAATCGTACTGATAAAACCTTCTATCCCATGCTCCACCTGAGCATAGGGCTTGCCATCCTTCAGCACCAGAATAGTAAAGGGACTGTAAACAAAGTCGCAATCCTCATCCCACTCAATATCTCTGAGCTGCAAGACCTGTGGTCGAATCTCATGAAAATCCTGCAATTCATCAAATAAGGAATAAACTGGTGCTTCTAAAATACCTTGGCGATGGAGAAAATAGCGCAAATGAGGCTGATAGGACAAAAGAAGGACCTGTGCAGGGACCCCTTGGCGTTGCATCAGACGAATCTGATTGAAGGTGTCATCAAATTCTAGCTTAAAATGAGAAAAATACCAAGGTGTCAAATCGGCATGCCAGGGACGCTCCTTGCCATACCAGGCTGGGATAAAGTAATACATCAAAACCTCCTAGAATAGTGGCCGATACCTTTCATTTAATCTGAGCGCCTGCAATTCATCATGAATCGTAAACAGCATACCACTCAAAATTAAAAAGAGTCCAGGAATCATGCTGACTTTTAACAGACTCTCATCCTTCAAGACAAACAAGATTGGAAGTCCAGCCAAGGTAACGTTAAAGACTGCACCTATCAGAGCAAATCGAAGAACCAAGCGATTGATAAAGCGACTGGTATCCTCACCAGGATAGACCCCGTAGATGTAATCTCCTGATTGCTTCATCCGATCTGCGATCTGTTGACCACTCACATTGACAAAGGCAAAGGCAATGCTAAAGACAAAGAGGATAAGGATATAAGCGTATATCCATAAGGGTTTCCCCATCGCATACTGCTCCAGTAGGGCAGGGTAGAGGGGATTTCCCTTATCCAGATATTGAAGTAAGAGCAAGAGATAAGAAGGCAAGCCCATGAGACTCATCACATACATATAAGGCATGCCACCAGCAGGATTGAGCATGATTTCCAGATAGGAATAGCGTTTAAAGCGAGAATGAAGCCCGATTTTATTGATAGGGATGCGGTATCTAGCTCGGTAAAAGAGCACGACTAGATAGGTAAAGAGAACACCAAGCACTACCAATAGGAAAAGCAACCAAGGGGAGATCTTATGAACTTGGACTGATTGGATGATGTCCTGAGGGAGTGAAGCCACCATACTCGCCAATAAAATGACGACAGGTCCTCCAACTCCGATAGACGCATTGATATCTGACAGCCAAACTAAGAAGAAGGTCCCCGCAACCAAAAGGCTGGTATTGAGGAGAAAGACCAAGAAGGGATTGTAGGGAGCTTGGACAGGAAGGTTTGTAGTCAAGGCCAAAGCCTGAATCAAGGCAATCCCTAACGTCAAGTACATTTTCCGTCTATCCTGGACTTCTGAAGAAACCGAGTTTAGGCCCAGTTTCTTTGAAAAGGAAAACATCTGCCACAAGATCATAGCTGACATCCAAGGTGAGAGCCCGATGGAAAAGAGAGAGAGGCTCCGAAGATTTCCACCAGTCAGGGCTACTGAAAAGTCCAGATAGGCTGCGCTTCCTCCGAGAAAATCCTGACTATTGAGATCAACAAAAGGAAGAGCCAGACGACTCCCGAGCACATAAATAAAGAGCAAAAATAGGGTGCGCATCCCTTTTTTTACCGCTATCGATGAACGAAATTCTTTCACTGGCTCCTCCTTTTCTTTTTATCTTTCTGTCCTGTCACACGGGAACAATCTTGTCCTTCCATCTTAGAATTTTCAAATCTCTATCTCAGTTTTCATGAGTTTTCTCGTCCAGATAAGCCTTCAAAGTAGCTACCATTTCTTCTGGTCTTTCTGCTGAGAAAATACCCGCATAAGCACTTTCAGGCAGTTCCTGCGACTGGGTATTGTCAAAAGTCAAGATTGGTTTCTCAAAGCGTGAAATATAGTCATAAACAACACTCAACTTGTCATCGTGGTTAATATCGAGATAGACATCTGTCTGCTGGATCAATTTCTCAACCAAGAGAGGGAAGGTGTTGGGATAGAGGGTCACATTTTCAAAACGTGACAAGAGCATGAGTTCCGGTGCCATCGTTGTATAGGCTGCAATGTAGAAATGCACCTCTGGCAAGGCTTGAACCAGATAGTCGATTTTCTCAAGATGCCAGGAATTGGTCAAATTAACACAAGTCATAGCTGGCTGGTAGACTGTGACTGGATAGTCAATTCCTGCCTGACGCCATTTTTCAGTAATGGCAGACCACTCCATCAGATGATAGTGCCACCAAACCTCACGCAAACGCCCAACCGAATGAGTGTTCCAAGGTTTGTCTTGGGATAGGAAATGCAAGATGGCCGGCAGGGGATCCAAAGGAATCTGGAAGATAAACTCATGTCCATGTGAGGCAGCCCCACTGTCAAAACCAATCTGGAAATTATAGTTTTGATCCAGAGAAGCATAGCTGTCATGAAAGAGCATATTGAGGATGGACTGGTCTCCCTCACTCACATGTTGGTGTTCCTGTTCCGTCAGCTCAACAAGTTTTTTTCTTACAGCTTCTGACCGCCACTTTTTGTTGTTTATCAAGAGAACACCTGCATTAAAGCCAACCCCAACTCCAAAACAAGATGGCGCAGCAGCCAGGTAGTTTTCACCTAAGTCCATTTCAAAGAGGGGCGTCAGGTCAGCCGTCACTACCAAATCACTGTCCAAGTAAAGTACCTTGTCCTCTTCGACAAAATCAGGAATAAAGTAACGGGCAAAGGTCATATGATTGATATGGGGCAGTTTGTTGCTCCAGTTCATCTGAAACTGGGCGCCAAGCATCTTGACATCCACTAATTCACCGCCCATTTGCTCTACTATCGGTCTGAGAGCGCGGAACCACTCCTGAGGAATATCCTGATTAAAGATATAGACCTTGACATGGCTATTATGGTAGCAGAGAGACTTGAGCGCTGTTTCAATCTGGCGAATATAGGCATAATCTCCTGCGAGAACAATTGTTTTTTTCATTTAGTTTCCTTCAGTTTACAACGACTGCTTCTTTGATTCCAAAAGCGTGCGGATAGACTCGATCATTTGATCTACGGCTGCTGGTGAGTATACGTGACTGTAACCACTCGAGTCATGACTAGTGGTTTCAAAAGCAAATATAGGGATTTCTCTTTGCTGCACCTCTTGGATAATGTTTGCAATTTCATCCTCATGATTGATATCCAAGTAAAAGTCAATCTTTTCCAAGACTTTTTTGACATTCATGGGATTAAAGTAAGGATAGAGTCGTACATTCAGATACGATTGCAAGTTCATGATTTCCGGCGCAAAATTGGTATGAGCTAGGATAGAGAACTCTACATCGGGCAATTCTTGGATCAGGTGTTCGATTCTCTCTATGTGACATGTATTGGTAAAAATAGCGGTCGCATACTGGGGAGCTTGAACTAAAGATGCCAATCCTTTATGGAAATCACATTTTTTCATGACGATATCAGGCCACTCTAGTCCGTAGTAAAACCACCAGTCCTCCCTAAAACGATTGAGGTTGATTTGGTACCAAGGCTTGTCCCCTGTATAATGGATAATCTTGGCTGTCTTCTCAGTAGCAAGAGAGTCCCTATACCAAGAATCCATCTGGTAATTTCGAGCCACTGTATCCATACCAACCATAAAATTATAGGTAGCTGGCAGCGATTTCCAACGACCTTCAAAAAGGTGATTTAACACGCCCTGATCACCAAAAACTTGGTCATGCAGTTGGTCTGTCAAGCTCAACAAGTGCTCCGTCACCTTTTCTTGACGCCAGAGGGCCACATTAATCAGCAAGACACCAGAATTAAAAGTGCTAGGAACTAGAGCATCTGCTACAGCAGCTACCGGCCAGTCCACCATATCTTCTAAAAAGAGTTGATCTAGGTTTGATCTAACGATGATATCCGAATCCAGGTACAAGGCTAGGTCTTCGCTGACATACTGAGGAATAAAATAACGAAAGTAAGCCGCGTAACTTAGATGAGCCAAGGGAAGATGATACTCCTTTAAGCCATGATGACTAATCTTGACATTGACGATTTTTGAGGCTAGAGGTTCTAAACGTCTCTCCATGAGCTGAAACCATTCAGATGGCAAATCATCATTGAAAACATAAAAAGTCACTGCTCGGTTATGGGCACAGATTGACTTGATTGTTGTCTCAATCTTGTCCATATATGCATTATCACCACCGAGTACAATGGCTTTTTGAAGCTCTTTTTTCATTTCGTCCCCTTTTCTTTTCACATTCTTTTGGCTACTTTTCTACTACTGTAGTTCTAATTTTTTCGATGATTATCTCACCTTCCTATTATACCTTTTCCCCTAGTTTATTTCAAACTCGAAAGAGGATTTTCCCCTTCTCACATATAGAAAAAACCTTTGAAAAATCATGTTTTCAAAGGTTTTCCATTTTACTATTTATTCATTGATTTTTATATCTTATCAATGACTTTCTTGATCGTCATTCTGATCCTTCTTGGCAAGAAGACCGATACCTGTCACAGCTGCCAATGCTCCCAACAAAGCAGATGCTACCGAAGTCGACGCTCCTGTATTTGGCAAGACTTGTTTCGGCTTGCTTGAAGCGGATTGACCTTGGCTTGCAATGCTGGCCATTGAGAGAGAGGTGCTTGTTGAAGTAGATACCAGAGCACTTGCTGACGCAGATCTACTAATAGAATCTGAAGCCGAGAGACTAGTACTAATCGACATTGACTCGCTCGCTGACATGCTTGCTGAAATCGAAGCACTTGTTAGAGCCGATTCACTGGCTAACATGCTAGCTGAGAGTGATGCGCTCGTTGAAGTAGATTCGCTCACTGATGTACTTGCTGAGATCGAGGCACTTGTTAGAGCAGATTCACTGGCTAATACGCTAGCTGAGAGTGATGCACTCGTTGAAGTAGATTCGCTCAATGAAGTACTTGTTGAGATCGAAGCACTTTCCAACGCCAACTCGTCCGCTAGCATACTTGCAGAAGTTGAAGTACTTGTTGAAGCGGATTGACTCGAACTTGCCGATACAGACTCACTTGTGCTGACTGAGGCTGACTCACTTGCGCTTACTGAAGCGGATTCGCTGGAGCTTACAGAGGCAGACTGGCTGGCACTCGCTGAGGCTGACTGACTCGAACTTGCTGAAGCCGATTGGCTCGAACTTGCTGATGCAGATTCACTTGCGCTCGCTGAGGCGGATTGGCTCGAACTTGCTGATGCAGATTCACTCGAGCTCACTGACGCTGACTGACTCGAACTTACTGAGGCAGATTGACTTGAGCTTACTGACGCTGACTGGCTGGAGCTCGCTGAGGCTGATTGACTTGCACTTACAGAAGCGGATTGGCTGGCACTCAATGAAGCGGATTGACTAGAGCTCACTGACGCTGATTGACTCGAGCTCGCTGATGCAGATTCACTTGCACTCGTTGAAGCTGATTGACTTGCGCTCGTTGAAGCTGATTGGCTAGCGCTCGCGAAGGCGGATTGACTGGCACTCAATGAAGCGGATTGACTGGCACTTACTGATGCGGATTGGCTCGAGCTTACGGATGCTGATTGACTTGAGCTTACCGATGCAGATTGGCTGGCACTTGCTGAAGCAGATTGACTCGAACTCGCTGAAGCAGACTGACTAGCACTCACTGAGGCGGATTGGCTCGAGCTCGCTGAGGCGGATTGACTCGAACTTACTGATGCGGATTGACTGGCACTCACTGATGCGGATTGACTGGCACTCAATGATGCAGATTGACTCGAACTTACGGATGCTGACTCACTTGAGCTTGCCGAAGCTGATTGACTCGAGCTTACTGATGCTGACTGACTTGCGCTCACTGATGCTGACTGGCTCGAACTTACTGAGACAGACTGGCTGGAGCTTACAGACGCTGACTGACTCGAACTTGCCGACGCCGATTGACTTGCGCTCACTGAAGCTGACTGACTCGAACTTACTGATGCTGATTGACTCGAGCTTAATGAGGCTGATTGGCTGGAGCTTGCAGATGCAGATTGACTCGAACTCAATGATGCGGATTGGCTCGAACTTACCGATGCTGACTGACTTGCGCTCACTGAAGCGGATTGGCTCGCGCTGGCTGAAGCGGATTGACTGGCACTTACTGATGCAGATCGGCTTGAGCTGACTGAGGCAGACTGACTTGCGCTCACTGACGCTGACTGACTTGCACTTGCAGATGCAGATTGACTCGAACTCGCTGAAGCAGACTGACTTGCACTCAATGATGCTGATTCACTTGCGCTCACTGAAGCGGATTGGCTTGAGCTTACGGACGCAGACTGGCTGGCACTCACTGAAGCGGATTGGCTCGAACTTACTGAAGCGGATTGGCTGGCACTTACCGAAGCTGACTGGCTGGCACTCAATGATGCAGATTGACTCGAGCTTACTGAGGCAGACTGACTTGCGCTCACTGATGCTGATTGACTTGCACTCGCTGAAGCGGATTGGCTAGCGCTCGCTGAGGCTGATTCGCTTGAACTTACTGAGGCTGATTGACTTGCGCTCGCTGAGGCTGACTCACTCGCACTTACAGAAGCGGATTGACTAGCACTCGCTGAAGCTGACTGACTAGCACTTACTGATGCTGACTCACTTGCACTCAATGATGCAGATTGACTCGAGCTTACAGATGCAGATTCGCTTGAACTTACTGAGGCTGATTGACTCGCGCTGGCTGAAGCGGATTGGCTTGTGCTTACAGACGCTGATTGACTGGCGCTCACGGATGCTGATTGGCTGGAGCTCGCTGAGGCTGATTGACTGGCGCTCACGGATGCTGATTGGCTGGAGCTTACTGAAGCGGATTGGCTAGCACTCAATGAAGCCGATTGACTAGAGCTCACTGACGCTGATTGACTTGAACTCATTGACGCTGATTGGCTAGCACTCGCTGAAGCTGACTGGCTTGAACTTACTGAGGCTGACTGGCTGGAGCTCGCTGAGGCTGATTGGCTAGCACTCACTGAGGCAGACTGACTTGCACTTGCTGAGGCCGATTGACTCGAGCTCGCTGATGCAGATTCACTTGCACTCAATGATGCAGATTGACTCGAGCTTACTGAGGCAGACTGACTTGCGCTCACTGAGGCTGATTGACTTGAGCTCGCTGAAGCGGATTGGCTTGCGCTCGCTGAGGCGGATTGACTTGCGCTTACTGAGGCGGACTGGCTAGCACTCAATGAAGCCGATTCGCTCGAACTTACTGAGGCGGACTGACTAGCGCTGACTGAAGCTGACTGACTCGAACTTGCAGATGCAGACTGACTGGCACTCACTGAAGCCGATTGACTCGAACTTGCCGACGCAGATTGACTAGCGCTGGATGAAGCCGATTGACTTGAGCTTACAGACGCTGATTGACTAGCGCTGACTGAAGCTGACTGACTTGCGCTGACTGAAGCGGACTGGCTGGAGCTTGCAGATGCAGACTGACTGGCACTCACTGACGCTGACTCACTCGCACTTACTGAAGCAGATTGACTAGCACTCAATGAAGCGGATTGACTGGCGCTTACTGAAGCTGACTGGCTGGCACTTACTGAAGCCGATTCGCTTGAGCTGACTGATGCGGATTGACTCGAACTCAATGATGCTGATTGGCTAGCGCTCGCTGAGGCGGATTGACTCGAACTTACTGATGCGGACTGGCTTGAGCTTACTGATGCGGATTGGCTAGCACTCGCTGAAGCCGATTGACTCGAACTTACTGAAACTGACTGGCTCGCGCTGGCTGAAGCCGATTCACTTGCACTTGCCGATGCGGACTCACTTGCGCTTACTGAAGCTGATTGGCTGGAGCTTGCAGACGCTGACTGACTTGCACTTACTGAGGCTGACTGACTCGAGCTTGCAGACGCTGACTGGCTAGCGCTAGCTGACGCTGACTGGCTCGAACTCAATGATGCTGATTGGCTAGCGCTCACTGACGCTGATTGACTCGAACTTACTGAGGTAGACTGACTCGAGCTTGCTGACGCTGACTGGCTAGCGCTGGCTGACGCTGATTGGCTCGAACTTACTGAAGTTGACTGACTCGCGCTCACTGAAGCGGATTGACTCGAACTTGCAGATGCGGATTGACTCGAGCTTACTGAAGCAGACTGACTTGCGCTCACTGAAGCGGATTGGCTGACACTCGCTGACGCTGATTGGCTCGAACTTACTGAAGCAGACTGACTTGCGCTCACTGAAGCTGATCGACTCGCACTCGCTGAAGCGGACTGACTCGAACTTGCAGACGCTGACTGACTCGAGCTCACCGAGGCT
Organism: Streptococcus oralis; assembly: GCF_019334565.1. NCBI lineage: Bacteria > Bacillati > Bacillota > Bacilli > Lactobacillales > Streptococcaceae > Streptococcus > Streptococcus oralis. Next base: position 1,518,898 of record NZ_CP079724.1, read on the forward strand.
GACTCACTCGAGCTCACCGAGGCAGACTGGCTATTACTTACTGAAATTGACGCTTGATTTGGCGTAATTTGTCCATTAAACACATCTGAAACCAAACCATCCACTGTCGTACTAGCAGTCACTGGTCCACTAGGAAGTCGTCCTCCATTGCGATCATATACTTTCTTCAAGTCAGTTGCAGTAAAGGTTACACTAGTAGAACTCCCCGTTGCCTGTTTGGTAAATGTTTCACCTGCAATTGTTAAAGTAACTGTCCCACCTGGAGCAACCCCATCCACCGTAATCGCTTGATTTGAGAGCCCACCTTTTTCGTTAAGATATTGATTCTCTATCCTTGGCGTCTGAGGACGCACAGTAAAGCTCACGTCAATTTCATCCGTACTTCCATCTGGATAAGTTACCACGGCTGTTAACTGATGACGACCAGCTGGTAAATCTGTATTGGTTCCAGATTTCCAAGTATAGGTTGTTCTAGTTCCCTTAGTAATTCCTGAGGTAGGAAACTCCGGAGTCCCTTGGGCATTCGTGATGTACTGACTAGCTTCACCAACAGAGATTGTTCCCGAATTTGTCGTAAGAGTAAAGTTTCGATTCACCTCAGCATTGATGGCTGGTTCGTACTTTTCAGACTGAGCATGGACTTCAAATTGAATTGCGGCAGGGTTGGCTGTTAAATCTTTTACAAGACCTACGTCAGTAGTATTTCCGCTAAAATTACCTTCCTGATCATAGGTGAAAACATAACGGGTCCACAAACTATTTACTGCTTGATTTTTTCCAACAGAACCCGTGATTGAAACGGTGAAAGGATTGGTTGTTGTCGCATTTCCATCCTTCGCTAGCCTATCTGTCGGAACAATCATTCTGATACTTTGACCATTACTCGTAGTGAATGAGACAACAGTTGAAGTAGCCGGATAGGCCGCGGGAACAGCAGTAGGGACAAATTTTGCATGTTCAATTCGACCACTGTTATCAGTAAACTCAATGGTCGCAGAAAAATTTTCTTCTCGATAAATTTTAAATTTTTGTCCTTCTAGAACTGCGCCACCTGTAACGGTTATTTTCTGAAGTTCTGGCTTCTCAGTATCCCTAGCAGCTCTGAAGCTAGCGGTATTTGAAGCTTTGGTCAAAGCTTGTCCGTTTCTGCTGTCACGAAGTCCAGACTTGGCACGTAACACAGCATTTGCAATGCTATTTCGAGCTTCTGTAGCCTTATTCAAAATAGAAGTAAAATCAGAAAGCTCCCCTTTCAAGGCATCTGCTATCTCATTCTTCGCTAGACTAGCCTTCGTGATCGCCTCATCCGAGTTTGGAAGCCCCTGAGCTTGAGCTAGAAACTGCCCAATCTCAGCAGACAAAGCCTCTAATTTCTTCCGTTTTTCTTCACTTTGCTTTTCTGTCAAGGCTAGGGAAGTCATTGTGAGACTCGATTCAGCCGTCACACCTTCATTCTTTACACGACCAGACTGACTTTGAGGCAAGGATTCTGTAGAAAAATCAACTGCTTTTAATTCTTTCGAAGGTTGTGATTCTTTCACTGTCTCCCGAGCTGACTCACTTGCTTGGTACTGACTTTGAACACCAACTGAAGCTCTCTCTGACAGATTACTATTCGCTTGATTTTGTGTCCCAAGGGATTCACTTGAACTAGCAGTTACACTTTGACTGTTTGCAAAGGATTGACTAGTAGAAGCAGATTGGCTCATCGACTGGCTCATGCTAGAAGAGCTTGAGGCACTGACAGACTGACTCGTAGAGGCAGATTGACTGGCGCTCTGCGAATTGAATTCTGACAATGACTGGCTTTGACTGGTAGACAAAGACAAGCTAGCAGCATCTTGATGATCCTGTGTCGTCCCTAGCACTACTGAATCTCTCGTCGCCAGGGTATCTTTTGATTCGACAGTCTTTTCAACAGCGACTGCATCATTGGCATAAACACGCGTTTGCGTCGCAGCAAAACCACCTAAGATCGTCCCCGTAGCTGCTATCCCTTTCAAGACATCCAAGCCGGTCAACTTCTGACCTTCTTGCTTTTCAACAATTTCTGTCTTTACTTGGCTCGTATCCGCACTTCCACGCATCACCTTAAATAAGCCAAAAAGGGAAGTCGAGGCCCGTAGCCAATGCTTCCCTGATTTGATTAATTTGAACCGAGTTACACGGTCTGTTTCTCTATATTCACCCTTCTGGCGTCTAAAAAACATGTTCATCCCCTCAACTTGAAAAAGATCTATTCACCTATAAAAACTATCTCCTTATTATATACCAAATATACCGACAATTCAATATCTATAACACACTCTAAAGAAAGAAAATGATTTCAAAAATAACTCTATTTCAAATCTATTCTGTTTTTTCAATATAATCTTCATTTTATTGTTCTGTTAATATATTTTATTTATTTTTAAACATTTCTAAATGCTTTAAAATTTTAGCAATCAATTCCAATCACTCAGGGAATTGATTTTTATTCAAAATATAGAAAAAGTCCATGAATCAATAGCATCCACAGACTTTTAGAAGTAGAGTATTTAAAGTCAGTTTCACAAATGAATTAATGAGGCCAGTAGCCGAGGTAACTTTCTATCCTTTCCAACAAAAAAATCCACGAATCAAAAACATTCGAGGACTTTTCTTACGTCGCATTTAAGCAAAATGCCATACTAATTAATAGCCGTAATCTACGACACTGAGTTTTACAAATCGATTTCATTTGTAAAACGTGGTTACGACGGAAAAATCCACGAATCGATAATATTCGTGGATTTTTCCTAGTGAAGCGTTTAGGTAAGCCGATTTTACACTACGACACGGAGTTTGGCAAATCGATTCTATTTGCCAAACGTAGTTAGTAAGGCAGTTAGCTAGTTCGCCAAATAGCGACTAGCGTCCAACAATTAGGAACTTTAGTTCCAATTGTTGGTGCTGAGTTACATTTTTTCCTCCAACTCTACGTCTGGATACTTGTCCGCAAACCAGCGGAGGGCGAAGTCGTTTTCAAAGAGAAAGACAGGTTGGTCAAAACGGTCCTTGGCCAAGATATTGCGGCTTGAGGACATGCGCTCGTCCAAGTCCTCAGGCTTGATCCAACGAACAGTCTTTTTACCCATTGGGCTCATGACAACTTCTGCATTGTACTCGCCTTCCATGCGGTGCTTAAAGACTTCAAACTGGAGTTGTCCCACAGCCCCTAGCATGTACTCGCCAGTTTGGTAATTCTTATAAAGCTGAATGGCTCCTTCTTGCACCAATTGTTCGATACCCTTGTGGAAGGATTTTTGTTTCATAACGTTCTTAGCAGAAACTTTCATGAAAATCTCAGGTGTAAAGGTTGGAAGGGGTTCAAATTCAAACTTGTTTTTTCCAACCGTCAAGGTGTCTCCAACCTGATAAGTACCGGTATCGTAAACCCCGATGATATCACCTGCAACAGCATTGGTCACATTTTCACGACTTTCGGCCATAAACTGAGTGACATTAGATAGTTTGGCAGTCTTACCAGTACGAGGCAGATTGACACTCATCCCTCGCTCAAACTCACCTGATACGATACGGACAAAGGCAATGCGGTCACGGTGACGAGGGTCCATGTTGGCTTGGATTTTAAAAACAAATCCTGAGAAATCCTTGTCATAAGGGTCCACAATTTCGCCATCTGTTTTCTTGTGGCCATGTGGTTCTGGAGCAAACTTAAGGAAAGTCTCAAGGAAGGTCTGCACCCCAAAGTTTGTCAAAGCTGAGCCGAAGAAGACTGGTGTTAATTCACCCGCTAAAATAGCTTCTTCTGAAAATTCATTCCCTGCTTCTTGCAACAGTTCGATATCGTCCTTAACCTGAGCGTAGAAAGGATTGCTTCCAAAGAGCTTATCCCCTTCTTCCAGACTGGCAAAACGCTCATCTCCTTTATAGAGTTCCAAGCGTTGGTTATAGAGGTCATACAAGCCTTCGAAGGCTTTCCCCATCCCGATTGGCCAGTTCATTGGATAACTCGCAATACCAAGGACTTCTTCTAGTTCTTGCAAGAGGTCCAGTGGCTCACGACCGTCACGGTCCAGCTTGTTCATAAAGGTAAAGACTGGAATGCCACGGTGCTTCACAACCTCAAACAATTTCTTGGTTTGAGCCTCTATACCCTTGGCAGAGTCTACGACCATGACCGCAGCATCCACCGCCATCAAGGTCCGATAGGTGTCTTCTGAGAAATCCTCGTGCCCTGGTGTGTCGAGGATATTCACGCGCTTGCCGTCGTAGTCAAACTGCATCACAGATGAAGTGACCGAAATCCCACGTTGTTTCTCAATATCCATCCAGTCAGATTTGGCAAAAGTCCCTGTTTTCTTTCCTTTAACCGTACCAGCCTCACGAATCTCGCCCCCAAAGTAGAGCAACTGCTCAGTGATGGTTGTTTTCCCAGCGTCCGGGTGGGAGATGATGGCAAAGGTACGGCGTTTCTTGATTTCTTCTTGAATAGTCATAAGTTCTCTTTCTTTGATTCTCTATTTTTAGTTGTTTCAGTAGCTAAGAATAATTTTTACATTGGATTGTACTATTCCTTTCAACTCTCCATTATAGCGGATTTTGGGGAGTTTTTCAATTGCTCATCCGATGAAAAGGCGAGCTAGAGCACAGATTTCACCTGATTTCTCTTTTTCCACCGTTTCTTGAACAAGATATCAAAGAGAACCAGAGCCAGTGAGAGGATGACGGACACAAGAAGGTACTTTAGCCATAGAGGAGCATTCGAGATAAACGGGGTATCTCTTAACAAACCATAATTTCCACCCGTTACCTGATTAACCCCAACTAGAAAGAGATTGAGAATAAAGGTATAGGCCACAATCATATATTTCTTGAGCAAGGTCTTGTCATAGTGATTCATCAAGTAAACCAAGGAATTCACTAGAAGGGCATAGTGCCCAATCAAAAATGAAAAACTGGTGATATGGGGGAAATCATAGGGGTCAAAAACAGGGTAAACCAAAGCAAAGACCGCTCCACTTGCTCCTAAGAGGGCAAAATATTGCTTGCTCCGCCATTTATCTGGCAAGAAAACCACCGCAAACATAGCCAAACGGCAATGGTAAAATGGAAGGCTATTAGAAAATGGAATCCCAAAACCAACATACCAGCTATATAGGGCTAGTAACTGGAGGATCTGAATCCCCTTAAACAAGCGGACAAATTTCGGATTTTTGTGATAAACAAGCGCTCCATAAATACAAAGCACTAATAGGAGCATCATAATCCCATACCAAAAGAGCGAAATGGGAGGAGGGACTGTCTGAGTTCTGGTGATAAATTGATGGAACATATTTCTATCCTAACTCTTATTTTTTCTATTCTCTAGTTTAACCATTATAGCGAATTAAAAGCGATTTTTCAATTTCTATTTCTTTTCAGTTTGGCTCCCTTATTTATAGGAAAATATGGTAAAATAGAACAGACTAAAAATCATCATTTCACGAAAGGATGCAAGATGAAAATTACGCAAGAAGAGGTAACACACGTTGCCAATCTTTCAAAATTAAGATTCTCTGAAGAAGAAACTGCTGCCTTTGCGACAACCTTGTCTAAAATTGTTGACATGGTTGAATTGCTGGGCGAAGTCGACACAACTGGTGTCGCACCTACTACGACTATGGCCGACCGTAAGACCGTACTCCGCCCTGATGTGGCCGAAGAAGGAACTGACCGTGACCGCTTGTTTAAAAACGTACCTGAAAAAGACAACTACTATATCAAGGTACCAGCTATCCTAGATGATGGAGGAGATGCTTAATGACTTTTAATAACAAAACGATTGAAGACTTGCACAACCTCCTTGTCTCTAAGGAAATTTCTGCAACTGAATTGACACAAGCCACGCTTGAAGATATCAAGTCTCGCGAGACAGCTATCAACGCTTTTGTCACTATCGCTGAAGAACAAGCCCTTGCTCAAGCTAAAGCCATTGATGAAGCTGGAATCGACGCGGATAATGTCCTTTCAGGAATTCCACTGGCTGTTAAGGATAATATCTCTACAGACAGTATCCTGACAACTGCAGCCTCAAAAATGCTCTACAACTACGAGCCAATCTTTGATGCGACAGCCGTTGCCAATGCAAAAGCCAAGGGCATGATTGTCGTTGGGAAAACCAACATGGACGAGTTTGCCATGGGTGGTTCTGGTGAGACTTCTTACTATGGTGCTACTAAAAATGCTTGGGACCACAACAAGGTTCCTGGTGGTTCATCAAGTGGTTCTGCCGCAGCTGTATCCTCTGGACAAGTCCGCTTGTCACTTGGTTCTGATACGGGTGGTTCCATCCGCCAACCTGCTGCCTTCAACGGGATCGTTGGTCTCAAACCTACCTACGGAACAGTTTCTCGTTTCGGTCTCATTGCCTTCGGTAGTTCGCTAGACCAGATCGGACCTTTTGCTCCAACTGTTAAGGAAAATGCCCTCTTGCTCAATGCGATTGCCAGCGAAGATGCCAAAGACTCTACCTCTGCTCCTGTCCGCATCGCTGACTTTACTTCAAAAATCGGCCAAGATATCAAGGGAATAAAAATTGCTTTGCCTAAGGAATACCTTGGTGAAGGGATTGATCCAGAGGTTAAGGAAACCATTCTGAGTGCAGCCAAACACTTTGAAAAACTTGGTGCTATCGTCGAAGAAGTCAGCCTTCCTCACTCTAAATACGGTGTTGCCGTTTACTACATCATCGCTTCATCAGAGGCCTCCTCAAACCTGCAACATTTTGACGGTATCCGTTACGGCTACCGCGCAGAGGATGCGACTAATCTTGATGAAATCTATGTAAACAGCCGTAGCCAAGGTTTCGGTGAAGAGGTAAAACGCCGTATCATGCTAGGTACTTTCAGCCTTTCATCAGGTTACTATGATGCCTACTATAAGAAAGCTGGTCAGGTCCGTACCCTCATCATCCAAGATTTCGAAAAAGTCTTTGCGAATTACGACTTGATTTTGGGACCAACTGCTCCTAGTGTTGCCTATGACTTGGATTCACTCAACCATGATCCAGTTGCCATGTACTTGGCTGACCTCTTGACCATCCCAGTCAACTTAGCAGGTCTCCCAGGAATTTCCATCCCTGCTGGATTCTCTCAGGGTCTACCTGTCGGTCTCCAATTGATCGGTCCTAAATACTCAGAAGAGACCATTTACCAAGCTGCTGCTGCTTTTGAAGCAACAACAGACTACCACAAACAACAACCCGTGATTTTTGGAGGTGACAACTAATGAACTTTGAAACAGTCATTGGACTTGAAGTCCACGTAGAGCTCAACACCAATTCAAAAATCTTCTCACCTACTTCTGCCCACTTTGGAAATGACCAAAATGCCAATACCAACGTGATTGACTGGTCTTTCCCAGGCGTACTACCAGTTCTCAATAAAGGTGTTGTCGATGCTGGTATCAAGGCTGCACTCGCTCTTAACATGGACATCCATAAGAAGATGCACTTTGACCGCAAGAACTACTTCTATCCTGACAATCCTAAAGCCTACCAAATTTCTCAGTTTGATGAGCCAATCGGCTACAACGGCTGGATTGAAGTGGAGCTAGAAGACGGTACGACCAAGAAAATCGGTATCGAACGCGCCCACTTGGAAGAAGACGCTGGTAAAAACACCCACGGTACAGATGGCTACTCTTATGTTGACCTCAACCGCCAAGGGGTGCCATTGATTGAGATTGTATCTGAAGCGGACATGCGTTCCCCAGAAGAAGCCTATGCTTATCTAACTGCCCTAAAGGAAGTCATCCAGTACGCTGGAATTTCTGATGTTAAGATGGAAGAAGGTTCTATGCGTGTGGATGCCAATATCTCCCTTCGTCCTTATGGTCAAGAAAAATTCGGTACCAAGACTGAGTTGAAAAACCTCAACTCCTTCTCAAACGTTCGTAAGGGTCTCGAATACGAAGTCCAACGCCAGGCTGAAATCCTTCGCTCAGGTGGTCAAATTCGCCAAGAAACACGTCGTTACGATGAAGCTAACAAGGCAACCATCCTCATGCGTGTTAAGGAAGGCGCTGCTGACTACCGCTACTTCCCAGAACCAGACCTACCCCTCTTTGAAATCTCAGATGAGTGGATTGAGGAAATGCGCACAGAATTGCCAGAGTTTCCAAAAGAACGCCGTGCTCGCTACGTTGCTGACCTTGGCTTGTCAGACTACGATGCTAGTCAGTTGACTGCAAATAAGGTCACTTCTGACTTCTTTGAAAAAGCTGTTGCACTCGGTGGCGATGCCAAACAAGTTTCTAACTGGCTCCAAGGTGAAGTTGCTCAGTTCTTGAACGCCGAAGGTAAAACACTAGAACAAATCGAATTGACACCAGAAAACTTGGTAGAAATGATTGCCATCATCGAAGACGGCACGATCTCTTCTAAGATTGCCAAGAAAGTCTTTGTCCACCTAGCTAAAAATGGTGGTGGCGCGCGTGAATACGTGGAAAAAGCAGGTATGGTCCAAATCTCAGATCCAGATGTTCTGATTCCAATCATCCACCAAGTCTTTGCGGATAACGAAGCTGCCGTTGCCGACTTCAAGTCAGGCAAACGCAACGCAGACAAGGCCTTCACAGGATTCCTTATGAAGGCAACCAAAGGCCAAGCCAATCCACAAGTTGCCCTTAAACTCCTTGCACAGGAATTGGCGAAGTTGAAAGAAAGTGAGTAATTCGCTAGTAGCCACCCAGTAGTCTAGCCAACTACCTTTCCAATCATATAGTTAGGAGACACATGAAAAAGTTTTATGCTCTTTTAATGACCTGTTTATTACTTGTTTTTCTATCCGTGCCTCAAATCGTTGATGCGGGTGTCGGACATTCCAGAAGTGGAGGGAGCAGCCGCAGTAGCTCCAGAAGTAGCAGCCGCTCAAGTGGAGGTGGAAGTCGTTCTGGTGGATCATCCTACCACTACTACCGCTCTGGATATGGATCATCCTCTGACAGTTCTGCTAGCTCTCCCTACCTAGGATTTATGTTCATATTAGTCGGAGGAATCATACTAGTTGTTATCGTCAAATCCTTGCAGAATAAGTCTGGAGATTCGAGTTCAACCTACACTAGTAATGATTATCAAACGCTCCATCGTCGAGTTGAACACAACACACTGGCCATTAGCCGTGTGAAATACGGAGATCCGAACTTTGACGCGGAAGCCTTCACATCTTGGGTTAAGGAAGTCTACCTTAAATTGCAGGTTGCCTGGACTGAGAAAAATTGGAACTCTGTCCGCGCTTTGGAAAGTACCAGTCTCTACTCTCAACATAGTACCCAACTTGAGGACCATATTCGAGCTAAAACAACTAATGTTTTAGAGAAAGTTTGTATCGAAAATGTTCGCATCAAGGAGTTCATTGAAAATCCTGACGGAAACGATACCTTAGTGGTGATTCTGTCATCTACCTTGCGGGACTATGTCATTGACGATGAGACTCTTCGTGTCCTTGAAGGAGATCCTAAAAAGGATCTCTTCACCGTGTATCAATTGAACTTTATCCGTCAACACGGTAGCCAAACGCAAGCAGTCAATCCAGACCAAGTTGTGAGCGACCACTGTCCAAACTGTGGCGCCCCATTGAAAATCTCTGCAGTTAGTGAGTGCGACTACTGTGGTGCCAATCTCTCTCGCAGTCCAAACCAATGGGTACTGGATACCTATGATGTTGTGGATGAAGACGAGCTTTATAATTAGGAGGAATTATGGGATTTATACGTGCAGCCTTATCAGCAGGCTTAAATAGTTTTAATGATAGTAAATTCAAGGAAGCCATTGTCCTTCCAGATAATGTCTCTGGCGATGCCTTGGCCGTCAAGGGACAATTACTCACAAAAGACCCAGATGGACGTTCTCGTCACAGCAATCAAAATACTGGACTCTTGTCGGATGGCAGTGTGGTTATCGTTCCCCAAGGCTATAGCGCTGTTTTGGTAAACAACGGTACCTTCCTTGGTGAAGTTCTCGAAGCTGGTAGCCACGAATGGCAAGCTGGTGATAATGCCTGGCTCCTTGAAAAAGGTGGTTTAAAGGGCACTTGGGAAAACTTTAAAAACCGTTTCTCTTTTGGTGGACAAGTCATCACCCAACAGGAAATTATCTTTATCCGCATGCAACCTATTGCAGGCAATAAGTTCGGCACACAAAATGCGGTCGAATACTTCAGCGAACGTTACCAACAACTGCTTAACATCCGTTTCTATGGCTTGTTTGATGTAAAAATAGCAGACCCAGTCCTCTTCTACGTGAGTTCTGTTAGCCGTCAAATTACTGACGGACAGCCATTTACTCTCCAAGATGTAGCTCAAGGAACGCTCCGTCAAAATATCGCACCGAAAATCGCGATTGCCATTGCCAAATACACCAACGAAAACAAGGTTGATATCTATAGCCTCAATGCCAACCAAGACACCTTTAACGAACTCGCTAAACAAGAGGTCAACAAGGTTTGGACAGGCCTCTACGGGATTGAAGCAACCAATATCTTGCTTGAAGACCTCAGCTACGACCAAGAAAGTCTAGATATCGTTCGCAAGCTTGATAGCGAGCTCGTGGCAATGAAGTACAACACGATTGAAATCGAAGAACGCCGTGCTCGTAACGAAGCGCTTATTGCTGCAGCTGCCAACGAAGGAAATGGCAATGGGATGAACATGTTTATGGGCATGAATCTTGGCCAAACTCTCGGTGGTCAACTAAGCCAACAAGTCCAAAATCAAGCACCTGCTCAAAACACTGGACAAACTGCCAGCAAGAATTTTTACATCGAAGTCGATGGAAAATACGTCCTCGTTACCAAAGACGAAGATGGAAATATCGTACCAGTCAACTAATTAAGCTCCTTCTGACATTTGAGTAATGTTGTCTTTTATGGTACAATAAAGAGTAAATTATTTTATTAAAGAGGTAAAAACATGATTGAAGCAAGTAAATTAAAGGCTGGTATGACCTTTGAAACAGCTGACGGAAAATTGATCCGCGTTTTGGAAGCTAGCCACCACAAACCAGGTAAAGGAAACACAATCATGCGTATGAAATTACGTGATGTCCGTACTGGTTCTACATTTGACACAAGCTACCGTCCAGAGGAAAAATTTGAACAAGCTATCATCGAGACTGTCCCAGCTCAATACTTGTACAAAATGGATGACACAGCCTACTTCATGAACACAGAAACTTACGACCAATACGAAATTCCTGTAGTCAACGTTGAAAACGAGTTGCTTTACATCCTTGAAAACTCAGAAGTGAAGATCCAATTCTACGGAACTGAAGTGATTGGTGTTACCGTTCCTACTACTGTTGAGTTGACAGTTGCAGAAACTCAACCATCTATCAAAGGTGCTACTGTTACAGGTTCTGGTAAACCAGCAACGATGGAAACTGGACTTGTCGTAAACGTTCCAGACTTCATCGAAGCAGGACAAAAACTCGTTATCAACACTGCAGAAGGAACTTACGTTTCTCGTGCCTAATCTCTAGAAAGAGGTCATTCTATGGGAATTGAAGAACAACTTGGCGAAATCGTTATCGCCCCACGTGTACTTGAAAAAATCATTGCTATTGCTACTGCAAAAGTAGAGGGTGTTCACTCTTTTTCAAACAAATCAGTATCTGACACCCTTTCAAAACTTTCACTCGGCCGTGGTGTTTATCTAAAAAACGTGGACGAAGAACTCACAGCAGATATCTATCTCTACCTTGAGTACGGAGTAAAAGTTCCTAAGGTAGCTGTTGCTATCCAGAAAGCTGTTAAAGATGCAGTCCGCAATATGGCTGATGTAGAACTCGCTGCTATCAATATTCACGTTGCAGGTATCGTCCCAGATAAAACACCAAAACCAGAATTGAAAGATCTATTTGACGAGGACTTCCTCAATGACTAGTCCACTATTAGAATCTAGACGCCAACTCCGTAAATGCGCTTTTCAAGCTCTCATGAGCCTTGAATTCGGTACGGATGTCGAAACTGCTTGTCGTTTCGCCTATACTCATGATCGTGAAGATACGGATGTGCAACTTCCAGCCTTTTTGACAGAGCTAGTTTCTGGTGTTCAGGCTAAAAAGGAAGAACTGGACAAGCAAATCACACAGCATTTAAAAGCAGGTTGGACCATCGAGCGTTTAACGATCGTGGAGAGAAACCTCCTTCGCTTGGGAGTCTTTGAAATCACTTCATTTGACACTCCACAGCTGGTTGCGGTTAATGAAGCTATCGAGCTTGCAAAGGACTTCTCAGATCAAAAATCTGCCCGTTTTATCAACGGACTACTCAGCCAGTTTGTAACAGAAGAACAGTAAATAGAAAAAGTGTTTGAAAATTATCAAACACTTTTTCTTTACTTCCTACCATCTAAAAATCAAATATTAAATATAAAATAAAATCGACGGAGCATAGGGAATAACATTATAGAAACTATGACAAACAATGGTAAATCGAAGACTACCCGTAACTCGATAAGCGACTGCAAATAGAAGACCAAGAATACTATAAATGATGAGACTGATGGGGTCACGATGAGATAGAACCAAGTGACTGAGCCCAAAGATGAAAGAAGACAAGATCACATCCAAATAAAACTCCGACTTCGGAAAGAAGGTATTCATAAAATAACCCCTATAGATTGTCTCCTCAACAACAGGTACAATCGAAATGTTAAAGATTAAAAATATAAGACTTGATAGAGTCGTTTCTCTCCCGTTTAAGTATAGTTCTGAAAGAAGGTCTTGGAAAATAAAGCTATGGTCAATCAATCGAATATTCTGCATTCTAAATCCATTTAAAAAAGAATAGATAAGGAAACAACCTACCAAGAAAGCGAGATAAGACCAGTGCCAATCCTTTTTGTCGAAGATAAAGAGCATCTTCTTCTTTTTCAACCACAAAACGAATAAAAAGAAAATAAGCAACACTTCTCCAACTAGGAAGATTATATAGCTGTCCATTCCTAAACCAAAGGTTCTAGCTAGAGTTATAGCCCCTAATGGCGTTAAATAAATGTACAGGAACATTAAAATCATACAGATTCCTAAATGTATTGTCTTTTTCATTCTTTCTCTCCTAATGGTAAACTCTCTATTAGGGCAATATAGAGGATAGACCATTGATTGTTTTTCTTATTTATCTAGAGTATTCATGTTTATCCATGCTCTATTATCAAAATAGCTAGAACAAAATGTTCTAGCTTTTAAATTTTCTTAGTATTTTCTAAAGCGTTGGTAACGTTCTTCGATAAGTTGGTCGAGTGGTAGTTCTTGCAACCTATCTAGTTCTGCACGCAATTCATTTTTAACGCAACCTAGCAGTTCTTTACTTGACAGCCCTGCTTCTGAGATTACCTTGTCTACGATTCCCATTTCTAGAAGTTCGTGTGAAGTGATTTTCATCAACTCCGCTGCTTCCATAGCACGACTTCCATCCTTCCAAAGGATAGAGGCAAAGCCTTCAGGGCTAAGAACGGCGTAGATTGAGTTTTCTAACATCCAGACACGGTTAGCTACGGCTAGAGCTAGGGCCCCACCAGATCCTCCTTCACCGATAATAATCGCGATGATTGGAACCTTGAGATCACTCATTTCCATCAGGTTTCGGGCAATTGCTTCACCTTGTCCACGTTCCTCGGCACCAACACCTGGGTAAGCACCCGCCGTATTGATAAAGGTCACAACTGGACGGCCAAACTTTTCTGCCTGTTTCATCAGGCGCAAGGCCTTACGATAGCCTTCTGGATGTGGTTGCCCAAAATTTCGTTTGAGGTTATCATGAAGACTCTTCCCCTTTTGGATACCAACGACAGTTACTGCTTGGTCACCTAACCAACCAATTCCACCGATAACCGCACCATCATCACGGAAAGAGCGATCTCCATGCAATTCGATAAACTCGTCAAAAATTCCATTGGCAAAATCAAGTGCAGTCAAGCGACTCTGCTCGCGTGCCTCTCTGACTATTTTTGCACTATTCATCCGCGACTTCCTCCATGCAATCTTACTAATTTAGCAATTGTTTCAGGCAATTCTCTCCGTTTGACAATTGCATCAACAAATCCATGTTCAAGCAGAAATTCTGCCTTTTGGAAGTCATCCGGTAAGGTCTCACGAACTGTATTTTCGATAACACGACGTCCAGCAAAACCAACCAAACTCTGTGGCTCAGCTAGGATAATATCCCCTTCCATAGCAAAAGAAGCGGTCACCCCACCTGTTGTCGGATCGGTTAAAATAGTTAGGTAAAAAAGTCCTGCCTTGGAATGACGTTGAACTGCCGCAGAAATCTTAGCCATCTGCATCAAGCTCATGATTCCTTCTTGCATACGGGCTCCACCAGAAGCTGTGAAGAGAACGACTGGCAAGTTTTCTACCGTTGCATACTCAAACAAGCGCGTGATTTTTTCACCCACAACGGTTCCCATAGAAGCCATGATAAAGTTTGAATCCATGATCCCAAGGGCAACTTTTTGTCCCTTGATGCTAGCTGTACCAGTCAGTACTGCTTCATCCAAACCTGTCTTTTCACGCATACTAGCTAGTTTTTTCTGGTAGCCAGGAAAGTTTAATGGATCTTGAGTTTCAATACCCGTAAACATCTCCACAAAGGTGTCAGAATCAATCGTCAAATCCAAGCGTTCCTGAGCTGAAATACGGAAAGTATAGCTGCAATGGGGACAAATTCGTTCGCTCCCAAGATCCTTTTGGTAAATGGTGTGTTTACAACCAGGACACTGGGAGAAGAGTTCATCCGGAACCTCAGGCTTGGCTTGTGGTTTCTGCCTTACGGAACGGTTAGGATTGATCCGAATATACTTATCCTTTTTACTAAATAGAGCCATAACTCCCCCTTTTAGTTCTCATACTATTTGAAAGTCTATTCTTTTTCTTGGTATTTTGGCAAGAAAGTTTCCATCAAGAAGGAAGTATCGTAGTCACCAGCGATAACTCGGCGGTCTGAAATCAGATCCAACTGGAAGTCTGCATTGGTTTGCACTCCTTCAATATCAAGTTCATAAAGTGCCCGTTGCATCTTCATAAGAGCATCAAAACGATTCTCCCCATGAACAATGATTTTAGCAATCATACTATCATAGTAAGGGGGAATGGTATAACCTGGATAAACTGCTGAGTCCACGCGCAAGCCAACTCCACCACTTGGTAGATAGAGATTGGTAATTTTACCTGGGCTTGGAGCAAAGTTAAATGCTGGATTTTCCGCATTGATCCGGCACTCGATAGCATGACCTCGTAGGACGATATCTTCTTGTTTGAAAGGTAAAGGTTGCCCGGCAGCAATGCGAATCTGTTCCTTCACGATATCAACACCTGAAACAAACTCTGTGACTGGGTGCTCCACTTGCACACGAGTATTCATTTCCATGAAGTAGAAATTGCCACTCGCTTCATCGAGAAGAAATTCAATCGTACCTGCATTTTCATAGCCTACAGATTCTGCTGCACGAACGGCTGCAGCACCAATTTCATTACGAAGGGTTTTGCCAATCGCAATAGATGGGCTTTCTTCTAAGACCTTTTGGTTATTCCGTTGAAGTGAACAGTCCCGTTCACCAAGATGGACAACATGACCCTCTTGGTCCGCAAGGATCTGAACCTCAATATGGCGAGCTGGATAAATCACACGCTCAAGATACATAGCGCCATTTCCAAAATTGGCCTTGGCT
Source organism: Streptococcus oralis (assembly GCF_019334565.1). NCBI lineage: Bacteria > Bacillati > Bacillota > Bacilli > Lactobacillales > Streptococcaceae > Streptococcus > Streptococcus oralis. Next base: position 1,534,588 of record NZ_CP079724.1, read on the forward strand.
TCACTGGATGCTGTCTCAAAGGCTGCGACCAAGTCTTCTGCCTTTTCAACCTTACGAATCCCTTTTCCACCACCACCTGCCGATGCCTTAAGCATGACTGGATAGCCAATTTTTTCTGCAACTGCAAGCGCCTCTTCAGCCGTGTGAACTTCACCATCAGATCCTGGGATAACTGGAACCCCAGCCTTGATCATTTGCTCACGCGCATTGATCTTATCTCCCATGGTATCCATCACAGCACCAGAAGGGCCGATGAACTTAATTCCCACTTCATCACACATCGTGGCAAACTTGGAGTTTTCGCTAAGAAATCCAAAACCTGGATGGATGGCTTCTGCTTCTGTCAAGACTGCAGCAGACAAAATCGCATTGATATTGAGATAAGACTCTGTCGCCTTACCAGGTCCGATACAGATAGCTTCATCCGCTAGGAGTGTGTGAAGAGCTTCCTTATCAGCAGTTGAATAAACTGCCACGGTCGCAATGCCCAATTCACGCGCAGCTCGAATAATGCGAACCGCAATCTCACCACGGTTGGCAATCAAAATTTTACGAAACATGGAGATCCTCCTTAGTTTCCAATTGCAAAGGTAAGAGTACCACTCGCTGCAAGCTTACCATCTACTTCAGCCTTCGCTTCAACCACAGCAATCGTACCACGACGTTTAACAAAAGTAGCCGTCATGACTAATTGGTCACCTGGTACAACTTGCTTCTTGAACTTAACCTTGTCCATGCCAGCATAGAAGACCAGTTTCCCTTTATTTTCAGGTTTGGACAATTCCAAGACACCAGCAGTCTGAGCCAAGGCCTCCATGATAAGAACACCTGGCATGACTGGGTATTGTGGAAAATGACCATTGAAGAAAGGTTCGTTGATGGTCACATTTTTAATGGCAACAATGGTATCCTCGCTCACTTCCAAGACACGGTCCACTAGGAGCATGGGGTAGCGATGGGGTAGAGCTTCTTTGATTCCTTGAATATCGATCATTTGATGCGTACCAATCCTTTACCGAACTCAACCATTTCTTCATTTGAAACGAGAATTTCTGTCACCACACCATCCTTAGGCGCTGGAATCTCATTCATGACTTTCATGGCTTCGATGATCACCAAAGTTTGACCTTTTTTAACACTGTCTCCGACTGTGACAAAGGCAGGTTTATCTGGTCCAGCAGCCAAGTAAGCCACCCCTACAAGTGGACTTTCAACGACATCACCCGCTGGAGCAACCGTCGTTTCAGCTGGTGCTGGAGCTTCTTCCACTGCACTCTCAACTGGAGTTGAAGGGGCCGAAACTACTGGACTTGCAGCTACTGCAGCTGGCGCTGGAACAACTTGAGCTGGTACTTCAGAAGCCATTCTTGCTTCATTCTTACTGAACTGCAATTCGTCCGTTCCATTTTTATAAGAAAATTCTCTCAAACTTGATTGGTCAAATTGAGCCATCAAGTCCTTGATCTCATTTAAATTCATAATTATTTATTCTCCCAACGTTTGAAAGCAAGAACCGCATTGTGTCCACCAAAACCAAAAGTGTTTGAAATAGCATAAGGGATTTCTTGCTCCAATCCTTGTCCATAAACGACATTGGCTTCGATATAGTCTGACAACTCGCTTGTACCAGCTGTCATTGGTACATAGTTATGACGCATGGCTTCGATGGTAGCGATGGCTTCTACTGCCCCTGCAGCACCAAGCAAGTGTCCTGTAAAGGACTTGGTTGAAGATACAGGTACTTCTTTACCAAGGACAGCTACGATCGCACCACTTTCTCCTTTTTCATTAGCAGGAGTTGAAGTTCCGTGGGCGTTGACGTAAGCCACTTGCTCTGGAGAAATTTCTGCTTCTTCCAAAGCCAACTTCATAGCCTTAATCGCACCTTGACCCTCTGGATGAGGTGAAGTCATATGGTAAGCATCACAGGTATTACCGTAGCCAACTACTTCAGCCAAGATAGTTGCACCACGTTTTTCAGCATGTTCAAGGCTTTCAAGAACCAACATTCCTGAACCTTCTCCCATCACAAATCCGTTACGATCTTTGTCAAATGGGATAGAAGCACGAGTTGGATCCTCTGTAGTTGATAGGGCGGTCAAAGCTTGGAAACCAGCGATAGCAAAAGGAGTGATAGATGATTCTGATCCACCAACTAACATGACATCTTGGAAACCAAACTTGATAGAGCGGAAGGCATCCCCAATGGCATCGTTTGATGAAGCACAGGCTGTATTGATTGATTTACAGATACCGTTTGCTCCGAAACGCATGGCAACATTTCCTGAAGCCATATTTGGCAAGGCTTTTGGAAGTGTCATTGGTTTAACGCGTTTTGGACCTTTTTCATGAAGACGGATAACCTGATCTTCGATTTCTTTAATTCCCCCAATACCAGAAGCCACGATGACACCAAAGCGATCCTTATCGATTGCTTCTACATCAAGATTTGCATTTGTCACTGCTTCTTGAGCCGCATATAAGGCATACAAAGAATAGTTGTCAAAACGATTGGTATCTTTTTTGACAAAGTATTTATCAAATGGGAAATCTTGAACTTCTGCCGCATTGTGCACAGCAAATTCGCTGTGGTCAAACTTAGTGATTTCTCCAATTCCAATTTTCCCAGTTTGCAAACTGTTCCAAAATTCTTCTGGAGTATTTCCGATAGGAGAGGTCAATCCGTAACCTGTTACTACAACTCGATTTAGTTTCATCTGTCTTACCTATATCTTTCCTTATTTTTTACATGCTAAGTCCGCCATCAACAGCGAGAACTTGTCCAGTCAAATAATCCTGTCCAGCCAGGAACACTGTAGCATCTGCGATATGTTCTGCTTGACCAAAATGTTTCATTGGGATTTGGGCCAATGTCGCTTCCTTGACCTTATCAGACAAAACAGCAGTCATATCTGACTCGATCATTCCTGGTGCAAGAGCGTTTACGCGCACATTACGATTGGCAACCTCACGTGCAACTGACTTGGTAAAACCAATCAAACCTGCTTTAGAAGCTGCATAGTTGGCTTGTCCGATATTTCCCATCAAACCGACCACACTCGACATGTTGATAATCGCACCTTCACGTGCCTTGATCATCTGTTTCAAGACTGCTTGCGTCATGTTGAAGGCACCTGTCAAGTTGATCTTTATCACTTTTTCGAAGTCTTCTTCGGTCATCTTGAGCATAAGCGTATCTTGAGTGATCCCAGCATTGTTGACCAAGACATCGACAGAACCGAGTTCCGCAATCGCTTGATCTACCATACGCTTGGCATCTGCAAAGTCTGAAACATCACCTGAAATCGGTACTACTTTGACGCCGTAGTTTGAAAACTCAGCCAGCAATTCTTCTGAGATTGCTCCGCGACTATTCAAAACTACATTAGCGCCTAGTTGGGCAAATTTGTGAGCAATGGCAAGTCCGATACCACGACTTGAACCTGTTACAAAGACATTTTTGTTTGTAAGTTGCATTCTATTTCTCCTATTTCCTGTTGTATTTTGTGGGAGAAGGGATCATTAGTTTCCTAACAAAGCATCCAAGCTTGCTTGGTCTTCAACGTTAGCTAGCTGAGCTGTTTTATCAATTTTTTTGACAAAGCCTGATAGGACCTTGCCAGGACCAATTTCAATAAAGTTGGTTACCCCAGCATCCTGCATCACAGCAATACTTTCATAAAAACGAACAGGTTCTTTGACCTGACGCGTCAAAAGCTCTGGGATTCGATCTTTTTCCATAACAGCAGCTTCCGTATTGCCAACTAGTGGGCAAGTAAAATCAGCGAAACTCACTCCCTCAAGGGCTCCAGCTAGTTGCTGACTGGCTGACTCAAGAAGGGCCGTATGAAAAGGACCAGATACATTTAAAGGAATCAATCGTTTAGCTCCTGCTTCCTGCAAGAGTTCAACTGCTCGGTCAACCGCAGCCACCTCGCCACCGATAACGATTTGGCTTGGGGTGTTGTAGTTAGCTGGAGTCACTACTCCAACTTTAGAGGCTGTTTCACAAGCTTCCTCAATCACTTCAACTGGAGTATTAAGAACGGCAACCATCTTTCCAGATCCTGCAGGTGCAGCCTCTTCCATATAAGCCCCACGCTTAGCAACCAAGGCAACTGCATCCTCAAAGTCCAAGGCACCACTTGCTACAAGAGCTGAATATTCTCCGAGGGACAGTCCTGCCACCATGTCTGGCTGATAGCCTTTTTCTTTCAATAATCGGTAAATAGCAACGGATGTAGCTAGAATAGCTGGTTGCGTGTAGCGAGTCTGGTTTAACTTGGTTTCTTCCTTATCAATCAAGTCACGAAGGTCATAACCCAAAACCTGACTGGCTTGGTCAATTGTTTCCTTGACGATAGGGTAGCGATCATAGAGATCACGCCCCATTCCTAGATACTGAGCACCTTGACCTGCAAATAGAAAGGCTTTTTTAGTCATTTCTTACAACTCCTGCCCAACGAGAGGCTTCTTCTTGAATTTTTTTGGCTGCGCCATAGTATAGATCTTTTAGAATTTCTTCGACAGTTTCCTCTTTAGAAACCAAACCAGCGATCTGACCTGCCATGACAGACCCACCTTCTACATCTCCATGAACAACGGCTTTAGCTAGAGCACCAGCTCCCATTTGTTCAAAGATTTCTAAATCAGGATTTTCTTGTTTAAAGGCATCTTTTTCAGCCTGCTCAAAGTCACGTGTCAACTGATTTTTAATGGCACGAACAGCATGTCCAAAGTGTTGAGCGGAAATAGTCGTATCGATATCACGCGCTTTTAAGATTTTTTCCTTGTATTTTGGATGGGCGTTAGATTCCTTAGCTACTACGAAACGCGTACCAACTTGAACAGCCTCAGCACCAAGCATAAAGCCTGCAGCAACACCTTCACCGTCCGCAATTCCTCCAGCTGCGATAACTGGAATTGAAACAGCTGCAGTAACTTGGCGAACCAAGGTCATCGTTGTTAATTTACCAATATGTCCACCGGCTTCCATTCCTTCTGCAATAACTGCATCTGCACCAATTTTTTCCATGCGTTTTGCCAAAGCAACACTTGGAACAACGGGAATAACTGTAATTCCTGCATCATGGAAACGAGTCATGTATTTACTTGGATTTCCTGCACCAGTTGTAACAACCTTGACCCCTTCTTCAATCACGAGATCAACGATGTCTTCTACAAAAGGTGACAAGAGCATGATGTTGACACCAAAAGGTTTGTCCGTAAGTGATTTGATTTTATCGATATTAGCCTTTACGACCTCTTTAGGTGCATTCCCACCACCGATAATCCCTAGACCACCAGCTTTTGATACTGCACCAGCCAAGTCACCATCCGCAACCCAGGCCATTCCTCCTTGAAAAATAGGATAATCAATGTTCAATAATTCTGTAATACGTGTTTTCATAGTGCCTCCATCATTCCTTGCTTACGTAATAGTTCGATGAGTTTATCATTTGAGTTTCAAACTATTACCTAAACAAGAGGGAGTGGGTTTCCCCTACTCCTTCTAGTAATATGTTAATTATTTTGTTTGCTCTTCAACGTAGGCAACCAAGTCACCAACTGTTTTCAAGTTATCTTCTGCTTCGATTTGGATATCGAAAGCATCTTCGATTTCAGAGATTACTTGGAACAAGTCCAATGAATCTGCATCCAAATCATCAAAAGTAGATTCAAGTGTTACTTCTGATGCATCTTTCCCAAGTTCTTCAACGATAATTTCTTGTACTTTTTCAAATACTGCCATGATAGGACTCCTTTAAAATATAAAAAATTTATAACTATGTGTTCCACATGATTACCTAGATTGTAAGAATGAGTGTGCCCCATGTCAAACCTCCACCGAAGCCTGATAGGAGAATCGTCTGGCTACCATCTAAACGAATCATGCCATTTTCCACACACTCTGAGAGCAAAATCGGGATACTTGCTGCACTGGTATTTCCATACTCCATCATATTGGCAGGAAGCTTGTCTCGGTCTACGCCGATCTTCTTAGCCATCTTATCCAAAATGCGGATATTTGCCTGATGAAGCAATAGATAATCCAATTCTGATGCTGCGATTGGACCATTTTCAATGGTTTCTTTGATCGATCTAGCAACATCACGATTTGCAAAATCAAAAACTGCTCGTCCATCCATCTTCAAAAAAGCAGGAACTGCTTCTTGATCCGAGAAAGGAGAAGCCAAAGCCGTTTGACCATAGGTCAAACACTCGCTCCGAGAGCCATCCGTATAGAGACTTTCCACAAGGAAGTGACGTGTTTCGCTCGCTTCCAAGAGAACCCCTCCAGCACCATCCCCAAAGAGAACAGCTGTCGAACGATCTGACCAATCAACTGCTTTGGATAAGGTTTCAGCCCCGATAACAATCCCTTTTTTGAACTGTCCAGAACTTAAAAACTTTTCTGCAGTTGAGAGAGCGAATACAAAGCCACTGCAAGCTGCTGTCAGATCAAAGGCGAAAGCTCTATGCGCTCCGATATTTGCCTGAACTCGAGCTGCTGTGGAAGGCATCATCGAGTCTGGGGTAATCGTCGCTACAATGATAAAATCAATCTGATCCGCTGTTAAGCTCCCTTTAGCCAACAAGCTCTTAGCTACTTCTGTCGCCAAGTCACTTGTAGACTCTGTTTTTGAAATATGTCTCTGTTTAATTCCTGTCCGACTTGAAATCCACTCATCGCTTGTGTCCATGATTTGGGCTAAGTCATGATTAGTGACCACTTGCTCTGGAACATAATGAGCAACCTGGCTTATCTTTGCAAAAGCCATTATTTCAAATCCTCCAAAAATTGATAAAGGTTCGTTAAGCCTCTGCCCATGACTTCTTTTTCCTCAGGGCTCATGCCATCAATGATTTTTTCGACCATAGCCTTGTGGAATCGTTTATGAAGGCGGTGAACCAAACGACCTTTCTTTGTCAAATGCAGATAGACCAATCGACGGTCTTGGTCAGAACGAATACGCTCAATATAACCTTTTCTCTCCAGGTTATTCAAACTCGTCGTCACTGTCCCAAGAGTTACCATCAGTTCTTTTGAAACCTTACTTGGCGTTGCCTCCGGGAACTTCCCAATCACATCGATCGTGTGCATTTCTTTGATGGAGATGTCTTTGAATCGACTACCTCGTAAGCTAACCTCCTCAATCACAAGGACGTTATTAAAAATAGATGTTAGATAATCATTTACTTGTTGGTAGTCCAAATCGTTTCCCTCCCCCTCAAAAAACTTTTACAATCAAAACATTTGATAAAAGAAGTATAACAAACTTCAAAAAATTGTGCAAGTATTTTTTTACATTCCTGTAAATTTCGGTCTTCTTCTTTCAGAATGTGCTCGAACCCCTTCTTTAAAATCTTCAGTTAAAGATAACGATTCTTGTAGTTTCAATTCTAATTCAGCATAATTCTGCCAATCCTTGAATTGACTTTCCCAAACTAACTTTTTAATCGCTGCGTATGAGTTTGCTGAACCTCTTCTTAATTTTTTCAGAACTTGTTCTCTTGTTTTTTCTAATTTGTCAACTTCACAAACACGGTATACCACGCCCCATTCTAATGCTTTTTCAGCAGTTAAGGCTTCTCCTGTCATGGCAAGTTGTGCAGCTCGTGTTACCCCGATGCTACGACTCAAGAGATGAATCCCACCAGCGTCTGGCGCCAATCCAACTCCGACAAAGGCTTGAATAAATTTTGCCTTATCAGTCGCCAAACAAAAATCGACTGCTACTGCCATATTTGCTGCAGCACCAGCAACCGCTCCATCTACCTCCATCAAAACAGGTTTTGGAATTTGCTTGATTTTAAAAGAAATTGTATTGACTAATTCTGCAATCTTATTCAAAGAAGGGATATCATCTTCGTCTACTGCTCGTTTCATCTCAACCAAGTCTCCCCCAACTGAAAAAACCTTCCCATTAGCATTAATCAAGATGAACTGCACAGCTTGATCCTGCTCTGCTAGGGTCAAAGCTTCTAAAATCTCCTCACACATTGGGATATGGAAACCATTTGCCACTTCGGGACGATTCAAAGTAATGATAGCAAGATCATCTACGATCTGATATAAGATATGATTCATAGCTTCTCCTTTTCTTTTATAAGGTAATAAAATCGTTTTATTATCAAAGTATACCTTTTTTTGGATAAAGAGGCAAGGAAAAACTAAAGGAAAGTGTCTCAGCTGATTATTTTTCCATTCATTATGAATGTGAGAGAAATTTTACACATTTACTTTTAAACCGTTATCGCTTTTCAGAATAAGTTAGTGTTTTCTTCTATTATAATAGGAAGTTATTTTCTTCATTGAAAAATGCCCCTCTTTCTGCTATAATCGTATAAAATACTTACTTGAGGAGTCCTTATGAAGGTTGTAAAATTTGGTGGAAGCTCGCTTGCCTCTGCTGGTCAGTTAGAAAAAGTCTTAAACATCGTTAAAAGTGATAAAGAACGCCGTTTTGTAGTCGTTTCTGCACCCGGCAAACGCAATGCTGAAGATACTAAGGTAACCGATGCCTTGATCAAATACTATCGTGACTATGTGGCTGGTAATGACATCAGTGCTAGTCAAAGCTGGATCATTGACCGTTATGCCGCTATGGTTAGTGAACTAGGGTTAAAACCTGCTGTTTTAGAAAAAATCTCTAAAAGTATTCGGGCCTTGGCAACTCTTCCTATAGAGGACAATGAATTTCTCTATGATACCTTCCTAGCGGCTGGAGAAAATAACAATGCCAAATTGATTGCAGCCTACTTTAACCAAAACGGTATCGATGCACGCTATGTTCACCCAAGAGAAGCTGGAATTGTTGTCACAAGTGAACCTGGAAACGCACGTATCATTCCATCTAGTTATGACAAGATTGAAGCCTTGGCTGATAGCACCGAAGTCCTTGTCATCCCTGGTTTCTTTGGTGTGACTAAGGAAAATCAAATCTGTACTTTTTCACGTGGAGGTTCAGATATCACAGGTTCTATCATTGCAGCAGGTGTTAAGGCTGATCTCTATGAGAACTTTACAGACGTAGATGGTATCTTTGCTGCCCATCCTGGTATTATCCACCAACCTCACTCCATTCCTGAATTAACCTACCGTGAAATGCGTGAGTTGGCATATGCTGGATTTTCAGTTCTTCATGATGAAGCCCTTCTCCCTGCCTACCGCGGAAAAATTCCTCTTGTTATCAAGAATACCAACAACCCTGACCACCCAGGAACACGCATTGTTTTAGAACACAGTAGTGATAAATTCCCAGTAGTAGGGATTGCGGGTGACTCAGGATTCGTCAGCATCAACATGTCTAAATACCTCATGAACCGCGAAGTCGGATTTGGTCGCAAGGTTCTTCAAATCCTTGAGGACCTCAACATCGGTTGGGAACACATGCCTACAGGTATTGACGATCTTTCAATCATCCTCCGCTCCCGCGAATTGACTCCTATCAAAGAAGAAGAAATTCTACGTCAACTCGTTCAAAAGGCTGAAGTGGACCATGCTGAAATCGAACATGACCTTTCCATCATTATGATTGTTGGAGAAAAGATGAAGAGCCATATCGGGGTAACTGCTACTGCAACACGAGCTCTATCTGAAAACAAGATTAACATCCAGATGATGTCCCAAGGTTCAAGTGAAGTTTCCATCATGTTTGTTGTCAATAAAGAGCAAGAAAAAGCAGCTATCAAGGCTCTCTATCATGCCTTTTTCGGTGAAAGTAAGGAAGACTAATCATGGCCCAATCACTCAATCAAGTCATTGTCCTCCAAACCACTGGGACATCTTACCTCTCTATCTCTGGAAAAGTTGGAAAATTTTTAGTCGGGGATCAAGCCTTAGAGTTTTATCCTGATGTCAATGTCGAACAATATATCCAAATCCCTTGGTCCAGCATTCAGCAAATAGGAGCTAACGTAAGTGGTCGCAAGATCAGCCGCCACTTTGAAGTCTTCACTGATCAAGGAAAATTCCTTTTTGCTTCAAAAGACTCTGGAGCTATCCTCAAAATCGCTCGGGAAAAATTAGGAAACGACAAGGTTGTGAAACTTCCGACTCTACTCCAGACCATTGGACAAAAACTTAAAAATCTATTTGCAAAAAAGTAGAAACTTTAGTATAATCATAGCAACGGATAAGTAGGTTATCCTCTTCTTTCAGAAAGTCTGCGGGTGTTGCGAGCAGATAGGAGGGATAGGTGAAATTCTACCGTTGTTCACAATTAAATACAGAATCAAGTGCACACCTGTGAAGTTGGATGGAACCGTGGCCCTGCCACTCCAACACTTTGTCAGGTGTGCTTTTTTTCATAAAGGAGTTCTTATGTTAGATATTAAACGTATTCGTACAGATTTTGATGCTGTCGCTGAAAAATTAGCTACACGTGGTGTAGATGCTGCTATCTTAAATGAGATGAAAGAAATCGATGCTAAACGTCGTGACATCTTGGTCAAGGTTGAAACTCTAAAAGCAGAACGTAACACAGTTTCTGCTGAGATTGCCCAAGCTAAGCGCAACAAGGAAAATGCCGATGACAAGATTGCTGCGATGCAAACCCTATCTGCTGAAGTCAAAGCCTTGGATGCTGAATTGGCGGACATCGATGCTAAATTAACAGAATTTACCACTACTCTTCCAAACATCCCTGCTGACAGCGTTCCTGTTGGGGCTGACGAAGATGACAATGTGGAAGTTCGCCGTTGGGGTAGTCCACGCGAGTTTGACTTCGAGCCAAAAGCTCACTGGGATCTTGGTGAAGACTTGGGTATCCTTGACTGGGAACGCGGTGGTAAGGTAACAGGAGCTCGCTTCCTCTTCTATAAAGGACTCGGTGCTCGTTTGGAACGTGCTATCTACAACTTCATGTTGGATGAGCATGGTAAAGAGGGCTATACGGAAGTTATCACACCATACATTGTTAACCATGACTCAATGTTTGGTACTGGTCAATATCCAAAATTCAAGGAAGATACTTTTGAATTGAAAGACACTAATTATGTCCTCATTCCTACAGCTGAAGTTCCTCTAACAAACTACTACCGTGATGAAATTCTTGACGGTAAAGACCTACCAATCTACTTTACCGCTATGAGTCCATCTTTCCGTTCTGAGGCTGGTTCAGCTGGTCGTGATACACGTGGCTTGATTCGTCTGCACCAATTCCACAAGGTTGAAATGGTCAAATTTGCCAAACCAGAAGAATCTTACGAAGAATTGGAAAAGATGACAGCCAACGCTGAAAATATTCTTCAAAAACTCAACCTTCCATACCGTGTCGTTGCCCTCTCTACTGGGGACATGGGCTTCTCAGCTGCTAAGACTTACGACTTGGAAGTTTGGATTCCAGCACAAAATACCTACCGTGAAATCTCAAGCTGTTCAAATACAGAAGATTTCCAAGCCCGTCGTGCCCAAATCCGTTACCGTGATGAAGCCGATGGCAAGGTGAAACTCCTTCATACCTTGAACGGTTCTGGACTTGCAGTTGGACGTACGGTTGCTGCTATTCTTGAAAACTACCAAAATGAAGATGGTTCTGTAACCATTCCAGAAGCTCTTCGTCCATACATGGGTGGCGCTGAAGTTATCAAACCATAAAAATAAGGCCTAGCTATTTCTAGCTAGACCTTTTTTCGTAACCAAATCAGATAACCAACCAAGACAAAGAATAAAATAGTGAGGCAAATAACGGTTTCAGCCAATACCAGATAATCCAGAAATGGAAGTTTCAAGATTCCCTGAGCCATCTTGAGCGAAGTAGCTGTGATAATGGTTGGGAAGGTTAGGGCTGAGAAGGCTGGTTGAAATCCTTGTTTTAAAATATTGGGCAGGCGAGTTAAAACAAAGAAAAAGAAGGACTGAGATGCCAAAATCATGACGATCAAGAGCCAAGTCGGTAGGCTTGCTCCTCCAACTCGAACTAGGGAAGCCAAGAGTAGAGAAAAGGGAGCACAGTAGATTCCTTCCTGTCCAAGCAAGGCCACTGGGAGTGGATCTTTCTTTAAATCCCTATAAATAAGGGGATAGAGATAGAAGGTCAAGACAAAACCAAAACTCAAGGTCGCATAGGCAATCTCGATAATGCCTACCAGAGGATAGGTCAAGGCTGCTACTGCTATCCCCACATAGAGCACCGTCCAGCTTGGAGTCGCATTGACCTTCCGACCTGGACAGGCAAATTTGATGGTAAAAGTAGCAATCAAAGCCAAATCCAAGAGAAATGAAAACCACCAGATCCCTTGTGCTACTATAGGAAGAGCAGGGAATACGCGAAAGACATAGGTCGACAAAATCATCCCAGCCATGGGAAAGGTAGCCATCCCAGACAAAAGAGGGGGCTTGGTCAATTCTTTCCTGGTTTCTTCCCAATTAAAAAGATGAAGAATCAGAAAGAAAAGCCACAAAACTAATCCAGTCAGACTCAATAAATGCGACAGAACTGGCCAAGTATCTGCAATCAGATTTCCTGCACCTGCTAAACCTAATAAACAGCCAGAGAATACTAAGGGGAGCTTTTTCATCCGAGCCTCCAATAATCATGTTATTATTAGTATAGCATAAAAGCGCTTAAATGAGGACTTAAAAAACGAAGTTGGAAATTCAAACTTCGTTTTTATTCTACTATTTTTTAACTCGTTGCTAAGATATGGCGCAACTGAACAGCGCTTGGAGAAACAATCGGAAGAAAGGCTCCTTCATTCCAACGACGGATAAAACCAGATGTTGATTTGCTAAAGTAGCCTCTACCTCCACCAGCTTGTAACTCTAATAGCAGACTTTGAGCAACTATGTCCACAATGTCTATTCTTAACTGAAAGAGTTCACGCGGATTGGTAACGAAATAGGAACGATCAGACAATCCCTGATAAAGAGCTTGTCGAATAGCATCTAACTGCTCTACCCGATATTGCCATTCATCTGTTAATACACTTCGTTTCCCCAATTCTTTTTCTACTTCTGATAGAGAGCGTTCAGCTAAACCAAAAGCCAAACCAAATTGGTAACCTAAAAATGCTGGACGATTTTGAGTTAAAAATTCTTTAGCATTCTTAGATAGAATCCACTCTTCTTTTAAAGGAACCCGATTAAAGGTCAAAGCAGCCGTATTTCCTCCCTGAAGAGAAACGAATTCTAAGTCTTCCGAACGACTAAAAATCTCTGCATCTGATGGCACAGCCACCACATAACTTTTACTTGGATCATCAGCAAAACCTGCTACAAAAATGGTTAAGAATCGATTTCTACGGGCATTGGTTACCCATGGCAGTCGCCCTTTTAGATAAAATTGTCCATTTTCTTCGACGATATAAACATTCAGCTCTTCTAAATCAGATAAATACTTGACAGCATTAGACAGAGCAGTTGCACCTGCATATTCACCAGACAAGAGTTTTTCCAGATAGTTTTCTTTCAAATAGGAATTATCTGATTGGAGAATATTGTCAATTAGGGTACGTTGTCCCCAGGAAATAAAGGAGGCCGTCAAGGAATGTTGTGCAAGTTCTGCAAGGATATCAATGACATCTTGATCACTTCCGTCTGAACCGCCGAGAGATTCTGGAACACCTACCCGAAAAGCTCCTTCTGCTGCAATCCTTTCAATCAGTTGCTCTCCAGCCTCACAAGACTGTTTATCAATTTCATCAGCATGCTGGTCTAACCAGCTCAAAAACTCTTCGGAAAAAAATCCCATACTTTTCCCTCCTCTTAAGCATAAGGTTGTAATTCTGGGTTAATAGGCGTATTGGCTAGGTTGTTGGCATAGTTGCAAAGGCTGGCAAGACTAACACCGAGAACCACATCCAAGGCATTTTGTTGCGTGTAGCCAGCTTCCAAAAATTCACTAAGGGCTTCATCTCCTACACGCCCTTTGGTATTGATGACCGCCAAGGTAAACTTAGCTAGGGTGTCCAATTTAGGATCTGTTTCAATCGGAGTGCGGTTGCGGAGAGCTTGGAGAAGATCATCATTCATCTGGATTTGTTTGATTGAAAAGGCTGTGTGACCTGCGACGCAGAAAGCACAACCATTGGTTACGGCAGCTGTGATTTGTACTACTTCGCGTTCCACTGGTGTCAGGCTATTGCGGCGGTTGATAGCTCCGAAAGTTCGGTAGGCTTCAAGCGCGGTTGGGGCATTGGCCAAGAGACCGATTAGGTTGGGAATATAGCCGTTGTTGTCTTTTTGTACAGTTTCAAGAACTTCTTTTACTTCTGCTGGTGCTGATTCTACTGTGTGGATTGTAAATGTTGTCATAAGAAACCTCTTTTCATTTTATTGTCATTTAGTCTATCATAGAATTTTCCCCTTGGATAATATATATTTTCAATCGCCTTGATAAGAAATGTCTATGAAATGAAAAAAATCACACTAAAAGTGTGATTAGGTTAATGTTTAAAATACTTTTTAGTCTCAGCAATGACGACTGGCGACAAAACTAAGAGGGCAATCAAGTTAGGCAATGCCATCAAGGCATTGACGATATCTGCGATAATCCAGACCATGTCCAATTCGATAAATCCTCCCAACAAGACCATGACTACAAAGACTACACGGTAAAGCCAGATAAAGTGGACACCAAAGAGAAACTCAAAACAGCGCTCTCCGTAGTAGTTCCATCCGAGAATCGTCGTAAAGGCAAAGAGTACAAGGAAGATGGTCAAAAGAGCTGGTCCAAAGTGTGAAAAAACTGTTGAAAAGGCTGACTGGGTCAAGGCAACTCCATTCAAATCACCACTCCAAACCCCAGTTACCAAGATTGTTAGACCTGTCAGAGTACAGATAATCAAAGTATCAATAAAGGTTCCTGTCATGGAAATCAAGCCTTGCTCGACAGGCTCATTTGTCTTGGCCGCAGCCGCTGCAATGGGAGCAGAACCAAGACCAGATTCGTTAGAAAAGACTCCTCGCGCCACACCATTCTGGATAGCCATCCGAATGCTGGCACCTGCAAAACCGCCTACCGCAGCAGCTGGACTAAAGGCTGAAGTAAAAATCAGGGCAAGTGTGGCTGGGATTTTCTCGATATTAAAGAGAATAACTGTAAGAGTCCCTAAAATATAGACAATAGCCATAAAAGGAACCACTGCTGTCGAAACTTTTGATATGGATTTGAGGCCACCAAAGACAGCAATCCCTACAAAAATCGATAAAATCAGAGCTGTGATGGCTGGATCAATTTGAGCTGTATTTTGAATGGATTCTGTAATCGAATTGACTTGGGTAAAGGTACCAATCCCTAGAAGGGCAACCAATACACCAGCTAGGGCAAAGAAGATTGCAAGGGGACGCCACTTTTCTCCCATCCCCAAAAGAATGTAATGCATGGGTCCTCCAGCTACAGCTCCATTTGCATCCTTTGTGCGATATTTGATGGCCAACAAGCCTTCGGCATATTTGGTCGCCATCCCAAAGAAGGCCGCCATCCACATCCAAAAGAGTGCCCCTGGTCCCCCAACCTTAATGGCTGTTGCAACCCCGATGATATTTCCCGTACCAACGGTGGCGGCTAAAGCCGTACAGAGAGCAGCAAAGCTCGACACATCGCCATGCCCCTTATCCTTGGTAAAGATCAACTGAAAGGCCTTTGGGAGACGAGCCACCTGCAAAAGGCCTAGTCGGATTGTCAAATAGATACCCGTTCCGACCAATAAGATCAAGAGGGGAGGCCCCCAAACGAAAGCATCAAGCGCTTTTAGCAATTCTAACATATCCTTCTCCTATCTTTCAACCCCAAAAGAAAGAGCACATGCAAGATACATGTACTCTGGAATGCTTAGATAAATGCCAAAAAGCGGTCTATCCTAGCTCTGTCCTTTTACCTGAGAGTTTGAGCAGTTACCTGCCTTGCCCCTTCGGTGCCTTTACGGTCTCTCCAGAGTTCCGTCCATTTACAGTCATGGAAAACAAACCTTTCTCCACTTCTATTAAACTTCATTCGGTGTTGGTATTTTATTTTTTATTATTCTACAAGAAAAGTTAGCCTTTGTCAATATATTCTATGAAAATTTTTGACCTTTCATTCCCTTTTTCAGAAAGAGCGAATCCTTCTTCTCTCTATCCTTTAAAGGTCACAATGGTTGCGCCACTGCCTCCAGCATTCTGTGGAGCATAGCCGAAAGTCTTAACATGCTTGTTTCTTTGTAGGTATTTGGTGACTCCTTCACGGATGACACCTGTTCCGATACCATGGATGATGTCGACTTGCGCCATGTTATTGAGCAGGGCTTGGTCAATAAAGGCGTCCAGCTCATTCATGGCCTCTTCGTACCGTTTGCCACGAAGATCCAGTCTGGCTTGCGGACCACGATCAGAAGCACGTTTGACGACATTGACTTGTTTCTTCTTGACTGGGGCTTCTTGCTGGGCCTGAACAAGGTCAAATTCTTTCTCTTCCAAGGTCATCTTGATCAAACCGACTTGGGCTTCCCAACGGCCGTCCTTAAGCTGATTGGTCAAGGTTCCACGTTGTCCATAACTGAGGACCACAATATCATCCCCCACCTTCGGAGCTCGTTTTTTCTTGGCCTTTTGAAGGACCTTGTTTTTAGACAAGTCGACTTTTTCAGGGGCTAGTTTTTTCAGTTTAGACTTGGCTTCAATGATTTCGTGGGGTTTGAGTTGAGACTTACTGTGGAGGTTCTTGAGAATCTGGTCACTCTCATTTAGAGCGAGTTCCACAATCTCGGCAGCTTGTTCACGCGCCTTGTTAAGCTCGGTTTCTTTTTCACGATTGAGTTCGTTGTAGAGTTTTTTGAGTGCACGGTTCATCTTGAGGTTTTCTTGCTCCACCTCACGGATATTGTCCAAGCGTTTACGGCTTTCAAGCGTTTGCTCTTCCAATTGCTCAATGATACGGTTGACATCATTATCTTGATTGACCTGCTGACTGGCATCCCCGACGATGACATCTGACAGTCCTAGGCGTTTGGCGATTTCAAAGGCATTGCTTCGACCAGGAACTCCCTGCATAAAGCGATAGGTCGGACGCAGGCTGGCTGTATCAAACTCCATACTGGCATTTTGCACAAAGGCTGTCTCAATACCATAAGCCTTGAGTTCTGGATAGTGGGTCGTCGCCATAGTCTTGACCTGACGCAGACGAAGATCCTCCAGAATAGCCATAGCAAGTGCTGCTCCTTCCTGCGGATCGGTCCCAGCCCCGAGCTCATCTAGCAATAAGAGCGAGTGCTGATTGACCTTGCCAAGAATATCTACGATATTGGTCATGTGGCTGGAGAAGGTAGACAAACTCTGCTCAATAGACTGTTCATCGCCAATATCTGCAAAGACTTCTTCGAAAATACCAACACGGCTTCCTTTATCAGCTAAAATGGGCAAGCCTGACTGGGCCATGAGTTGAGTCAAGCCCAGGGTTTTGAGCATGATGGTCTTCCCACCAGTATTGGGACCTGTAATGACAATAGCCGTTAATTCCTTACCAAAGTGTACATCATTTGCGACAGCATTCTTGACCAAAGGATGGCGGACATGAAGGAGTTGAATCTCTTGGTTCTCTGAAAGTTGAGGAACAACTGCTTGTCTTTCTTGAATGAAACGCACCTTGGCACGAATCAAGTCTAAATGGCTGATAATCCATGCGTCATTAGCAATCTCTGCAGCATGAGGGCGGACCCGTTCTGAGAGTTCCTGTAGGATGCGAATCATCTCATAGCGTTCGTCTGCTCGCAGACTAGCGATTTCTTCGCTCAGCTTGACCACTTCACGGGGTTCGATATAGACGGTGTTTCCACTGGCAGAGATGTCATGGACAACACCCGCAATCTTGTTGCGGTAAGTGTTTTTCACGGGTAAGACTTGACGGCCATTTCGGCTAGCGATTATGCCTTCCGTCAACATTTGCACTTTTTGCTTGAGCAAGTCTTGCAAGACATTTCGAACTTGACTCTCGCTATCATGGATTTTCCGACGGATGCGTGCCAGTTCTTCGCTGGCAAAATTCTCGATAAATCCTGCATCATTTAGGGCTTGGAGACTTCCTTGCAAGTGTGGAAAATCATGTAGTTTTTCAAACCATCTCGCCAACTGCTCCAAACGTACATTTTCAAGATTGGCATAAAAACCTTGCAACTCTCTGCTAGCAAGCAAGACCCGTTTGAGGAGCAGGAACTCCTCAATATTGAGGTCCGCCCCCATCTCCAGACGCTTGCAGACAGCTGAAATCTCACGTGTCGCTAGGATGGTAAAGTGGGGTTGCTCCACAAATAGAGCTTGCATTTCCTCCATCTCTGTAAAGGCTTGCTTGATCTTATCAGTCTTGGCAGTCGGAGCCAAGCCTTTTAGCTCCTCTAGTCCTTGTTCTGTCAGGAGATGCGGTTCAAACAAGGCTTTGATTTTATTAAATTCTAAGGTTTCTAGTATTTTTGTATTCATATTTTTTCCTTGTATGCTGGTTTACAAGATTATAGCAACTAGAGGTTTTGACCTAGTCGTCCAATCTGTAAACAAAGGGCTAGGAAAAATCCCGCCCTTTTTATCCGATTAAATTTGTCACCCAAAGTTGTTTGATAAGGTTTGTCGTAAAAGGGACACTTTGGATGATATGTTTGGCTACTATACTTTTTTCGAGTGAATTTTGAATGACTGCCAGAGGCACTGTTGCAAGAATAGTCAGAGCCATTTGCAAGACAAATAAGGTTACCAATAGAGATAAGAGGCCTGATCCAATACGCAACCATTTGACATCGAGCTTTTTAGTTGGAATCAAGTGCAGGAACAAACCGACAAAACGTCCGATACTATAACAAATTCCGAAAACTAAAAGGTAGGCTAGGCCCGCATAAAAGACCTTGTCTAGCTGAAACAGCTGGTCTGAAGGGAAGAAAAAGGTTCCCTGTCCTTCCTGAGGATTGGCATAAGGGACAAGTAAGTGGAAGTGATCTCCCAGTGATTTATAAAACTGTCCCGCAACAAAGGCTGAAATCACTGCCACGAGGAAATAATAAACTTGCAGGACCAAACCTCTACGGTAGCCGATGTAAAAGCCCCAAGCAAGAACCAATAAGAGTATGATTGAAATCATAGGGAGTCCTCAATCTTGCTCTGTTCTTGTTTGACAGCAATTAACTTGTGGCGGAGTTCTAACAACTCTTGCTCCTTGTCATCAAATTCAATTTCACGGTTGAGTTGTGTAGACAGACAATTGACCGCCAAAAGAAGCGCAATGGTTTCATCATCCGCCCCAGGCATTTGTTCTTTAATTGCTTGGTATTTTTCAGTCGCAACCTTGGCAATTTCCTCCATAAAGAGGTTGTCATGCTCGGTTGTTAAGGTTAATGTCTTTTTTCCGAATGTAAACTTATATCGATTTAGATTTGCCATAAAATTCACCTCACGATATTATACCAAATTTCGCTAACTTTGTCAGTTTTTACCAATTCTCCTGCTTTTGTGGTACAATAGAGACTATGGCAAGTATCACACTCATACCAAGTGAACAGGAAATTCAGAGCTTTTTAAGTCAGTATCATAAGGCTCTCAGTCCTAGTAAAAATCCCTATATTCGCTATTTTTTGAGACTGCCTCAGGCAACGGTTTCCATCTATACTTCTGGAAAAGTCCTCCTGCAGGGCGAAGCTGCTGAGCAATACGCTAGTTTCTTTGGTTATCAAGTTCAACAAGAAAACAGTGGTCAAGATTTTCCTATGATTGGGACTGATGAGGTGGGAAATGGTTCCTACTTTGGTGGACTGGCTGTCGTGGCTTCCTTCGTGACACCTGACCAGCATAACTTCTTGCGAAAACTCGGTGTGGGGGATTCCAAGACTCTGACAGACCAAAAGATTCGTCAGATTGCCCCTATCCTTAAAGAAAAGGTCCAGCACCAAGCGCTCCTTCTTTCACCGAGCAAGTATAATGAAGTTATCGGAGAGCGTTACAATGCTGTTTCTGTAAAGGTTGCCCTTCACAACCAGGCTATCTTTCTCCTGCTTCAAAAAGGAGTCCAGCCAGAGAAAATCGTGATTGATGCTTTTACAAGCGCTAAAAACTATGACAAGTACTTGGCGCAAGAAGCCAACCGTTTTCCAAATAAGATCACTTTGGAAGAAAAAGCTGAGGGCAAATATCTGGCTGTTGCGGTTAGCTCCATCATTGCGCGTGATCTCTTCCTCGAAAACTTAGAAAATCTTGGACGAGAACTAGGCTATCAACTGCCAAGCGGCGCTGGAACTGCATCTGATAAGGTTGCTAGCAAAATCCTTCAAGCCTATGGTATGAAGGGACTTCATTTCTGCGCTAAACTGCATTTTAAAAACACTGAAAAAGCCAAAACACTTCTAGAAAGGTAAATTATGAATTCGTTTAAAACATTTCTAAAAGAATGGGGAGTTTTCTTCCTGATTATCGCACTGGTCGGTCTTAGCCGTATCTTTCTTTGGAGCAATGTCCGTGTAGAAGGACACTCTATGGACCCTACCCTAGCCGACGGAGAAGTTCTCTTCGTTGTTAAACACCTCCCAATTGACCGCTTCGACATCGTGGTTGCGCACGAGGAAGACGGAAATAAAGACATTGTCAAAAGGGTTATCGGTATGCCTGGTGATACCATCCGCTACGAAAATGACAAACTCTTTATCAACGGTGAAGAAACGAATGAACCTTACCTAGCTGAATACCTCAACTTGTTCAAAACAGAAAAGTTGCAAAACACCTATACTGGCAAAGGATTTGAAGGCAATAAGGGAGTTTACTTTAGAGAACTTGCTCAAAAAGCACAAGCCTTTACAGTCGATGTCAATTCCAATACCAGCTTCAGCTTTACTGTCCCTCAAGGTGAGTATCTTCTCCTTGGTGACGATCGTCTAGTCTCTAGCGACAGCCGCCATGTCGGTACCTTCAAGGCCAGCGATATCAAGGGTGAAGCAAAATTCCGTTTCTGGCCACTTAACCGTATCGGAACTTTTTAAGATAAGGAAGAGGCCGAGAATGCTAAGTCTCAGCCTCTTTTTCTATTGCGAGAAGAAGACCTTTTAGTCTCCTAGCTTGTTGAAAGAAGCTAAGGGTACAACTCTCACGAACTCATGTAAAGGAAACCTATGGAAGTTTATTTTTCAGGCACTATTGAACGGATTATTTTTGAAAATCCCAGTAATTTTTATCGCATTCTCCTCCTAGATATCGAAGATACCAATGCGGAGAACTTTGACGATTTTGAAATCATTGTTACAGGAACTATGGCGGACGTGATTGAGGGTGAAGACTACACTTTTTGGGGGCAAATCATTCAGCACTCCAAGTATGGAGAACAGCTACAGATCAGTCGTTATGAGCGAGCAAAACCAACTAGCAAGGGCCTCGTCAAGTACTTTTCTAGCAGTCATTTCAAGGGAATTGGTCTCAAAACTGCTCAGAAAATCGTCGATAGCTATGGTGAAAATACCATTGACGAAATTCTGGAACATCCTGAAAAGCTAGAAAGTATTGCAGGACTCTCTGCCAAAAACCGTGAGGCTTTTGTTTCCACCCTTCGTCTTAACTACGGAACCGAGATGGTCTTAGCTAAACTAGCTAACTACGGCATTCCCAATAAACTGGCCTTTCAGATTCAAGACTTTTACAAGGAAGAAACGCTGGATATTGTCGAAAACTATCCCTACCAACTGGTTGAAGATATCAAAGGATTGGGTTTTACCATTGCAGACCAATTGGCTGCCGAACTAGGCATCGAAAGTCAAGCTCCCGAGCGCTTCCGTGCTGGCCTTGTCCATAGTCTCTTTCAAGGTTGTATGGATACAGGCGATACCTATATGGAAGCCCGAGATTTGCTGGAACAAACCCTGACTCTCCTCGAGTCTTCCCGTCCTGTGGAACTAGACCCCAGTCAAGTAGCTCAGGAATTATCTCATTTGATCGAAGAAGACAAGGTTCAGCAGATTGATACCAAAATCTTTGATAACAGCCTCTTTTTCGCTGAAGAAGGCATTCGCAGTCACTTGGTTCGTATCCTTGAAAAAGGAAAGCAGAAGAGTCAGAACTTAGAAACCATTCACAAGTATATCGCTACTGTCGAGCAAGAACTGGGCATTCAGTACGATACCATTCAAAAACAGGCTATCTGCGACGCTATCCAGAACAAGGTCTTTATCCTGACAGGTGGGCCTGGTACAGGTAAGACGACTGTTATCAATGGAATTATCGCTGTTTATGCCCTTTTAGAAGGGCTTGATCTCAGGAAGAAAAGCAACCTGCCGATTCTTCTCGCTGCTCCAACTGGTCGAGCGGCTCGGCGCATGAATGAATTAACAGGTTTGCCTAGCGCGACCATACACCGTCATTTGGGGATGACAGGAGACGATGATACCAGTCATCTGGAAGATTATCTGGATGCCGACTTCATCATCGTGGATGAGTTTTCTATGGTGGACACTTGGCTAGCTAACCAACTCTTCTCCAACATCTCTTCTAACAGTAAAATTCTCATCGTGGGGGATAGCGATCAGCTACCTTCTGTTAGTCCCGGACAAGTCCTTGCTGACCTGCTCCAGATATCCCTGATTCCGCAGACCCGCTTGGAACGGATTTACCGTCAGAGCGAAGAATCAACTATCGTTACCTTGGCGAGTCAAATTCGACAAGGCATCTTGCCAGCTGACTTTACCCAGAAAAAGGCAGACCGCTCCTACTTTGAAATCGCTAGCGGTCATATCCCAGCTACGATTGAGAAAATTCTTGGTGCTGCCCTCAGAAGTGGCATTCCGGCTCGAGATATTCAGGTGCTAGCGCCTATGTATCGAGGTACTGCTGGTATTGACGCCATCAACCAACTCATGCAAGACCTGCTCAATCCTCAGCAAAAGGGGCAAGTTAGCTTTGAAGCCACTCAGTGTCACTATCGAACAGGGGACAAGGTTATTCACCTAGTCAACGACGCTGAAGTCAATGTCTTTAATGGAGACCTAGGCTACATCACAGACCTAATTCCTGGTAAATACACCGAGTCCAAACAAGACGAGATTGTCATTGATTTTGATGGCAATGAGGTCATCTACCCACGTAACGAATGGTACAAAATTCGACTAGCCTATGCCATGAGTATCCATAAGTCTCAGGGAAGTGAGTTTCCTGTTGTCATCCTGCCCATCACCAGTTCTAGCAAGCGCATGCTGGAGCGAAATCTCATCTACACAGCCATTACACGGGCCAAAAGCAAGCTCATCCTTCTCGGTGAATTACAGGCCTTTGACTATGCAGTCAAGCATATCGGGACTGCCCGCAAGACCTATCTGATTGAGCGTTTCAGTGATTTAATTGAAAATAATATTGAAGAAAGTAAACAAGCCTTCTCTGAAACTGCCACAGCAAGTGACTCTGAACAATCCTACATCCTCACCGAGGAAAACTGGTCTAGTATTCCCGCTATGATTGGAATTACAGATGCTGACTTAAAAGAGATTTTTGGAAAATAGTGCAACAGAAAGCCCACCTAGTCAGGTGGGCTTTTTCTCTTTTAAGATTATTTAACTGTTGCTGTGCTTGTGATCAATTCAACAGCTTTTTTGATAGTGATATCGTGTTTCAACATGTCAGCTGAAAGCAAGTTTTGTACTTGTGCAACTTCCATATTGTAGTCTGCTGCCAATTGCTCAATTTCTTTTTGGATTTCTTCTTCTGAAGCGTCAAATCCTTCAGCTTTGGCAACTGCTTCGATAACAAGGTTAGTCTTCGTACGTGACTCAGCTTCTGCTTCGTATTGTTTGTGAAGGTCTTCTTGAGTAGTTCCTGTGATTTGGAAGTACATGTCAGGGTTGATCCCTTGGCGTTGCAAGTTTCCAAGGAATTCATTTACTGAACGGTGAACTTCTTCGTGGATCATTTCTTCTGGAAGTTCTACGATTTCAGCGTTTTCTACAGCTTTATCAATTGCTGCACCTTCAACGGCATCTTTGTATGCTTCTTCTTTCGCAGCAGTCAATTCTTTGCGGTATTTTTCTTTCAATTCGTCAAGAGTTTCCACTTCTTCGTCGATATCTTTTGCAAGTTCATCGTCAAGAGCTGGAACTTCTTTTGCTTTTACTTCGTGGATAGTTGTTACGAATTTAGCTTCTTTACCTGCAAGGTCTTCTGCTTGGTAGTCTTCTGGGAATGTTACGATAACATCAACAGTTTCGCCAGCTGAGTGTCCAACCAATTGGTCTTCAAAACCAGGAATGAATTGACCTGATCCAAGTCCAAGTGAGAAGTTTTCACCTTTTCCGCCGTCAAATTCAACACCGTCGATAGAACCAACGAAGTCAATCACAACAGTGTCGCCATTTTCAGCAGCGCCTTCTTTGATAACCAATTCAGCCAAGTTGTTGCGTTCGCGTTCGATACGTTCTTCAACGTCAGCATCTGTCACTTCTTTTTCTACATCAACTGATACTTCAAGGTTTTTGTAGTCACCCAATTTAACTTCAGGTTTTGTCACGACTTCGGCAGTGATAACCCAGTCTTGACCTTTTTCCATTGAAGTCACGTCGATTTTCGGTTGTGCAACGACTTCAAGACCAGCTTTTTTTACTGCAGCTTCATAAGCGTTTGGCAAAAGAGCGTTCATTGCATCTTGATAAAGAGCTTCTTCACCAAATTTTTGGTTGAAGATAGGGCGTGGAAGGTGACCTTTACGGAAACCAGGAACGTTAAGAGTTTTCTTTACTGAGTTAAATACACGGTCCAATTCTGGTTTGATTTGGTCTTGAGAGATAGTGAAAGTCAAGACACCACGGTTTGTTTCTTTGTTTTCAAATGATACAGACATTCTGTCATTTCTCCTTAAAATTTTTAATACAGTCCATTATACCATATGATAGCGACTTTTTTCAAGTAATGAATGCGCTTTTCAATAGTGCTAGAGGTACTTGCTCGCTTCCCTGATACTAAGTTCAGCCATTCTCTTCTTATTTTTTTCAATAAAACGTGCTACCCATTCGGGATTGGTTTTAGAGTAGTCTCTTAGAGCCCAGCCTATGGCTTTGTTGATAAAAAATTCTGTCTGGTCCAGATTGTTGAGCAGGGTCTTTTCCATCAGTTGGACATTTGTTTTCTCTTTTCTTAACAACTGGTGGTCAATAGCGACTCGTCTCAGCCAGATATTGTCTGATAGGCTCCATTTTAAAAGCACTTCTTCAAGTTCTGGATAGTCGGCTACCAAACTTCCTACTACTCTATCTAAGATATCTACCGTGTCCCACCAAGACTTGGTCACGACCAGACGCTCAAGCTTAGGCAAATCGTCCTTCGTTAGATAAGTCTGCATGGCTTTCAAATAGTTGGCAGCCACATATTGGTATTCTCTAGGCTCCTTTTCCCAGCAAGTGTCTACAAAATCCCAATCGATCATCTTTGTTTTTTTCGCTTCTGGAAAATACTTTTTATAGAGTGAATTTCTTTCAGGACCTGCAATACCTAGAAAGGGAAACTGATGGCGCATATAGGCTTCCATTGGGCCTGCTTTCTCAGGGTCTTTTCCCGCTTCTAGCTCCACAAGTAAATCTGTAAGATTCATCTAAAAATCCTCCTGCCCTACCAAGTGGTGCTGAAAGGCATAGACTGCAGCCTGAGTGCGATCGCTGACCTCAAGCTTGGCTAGGATGTTGGACACATGGGTCTTCACCGTCTTTAGGGAGATAAAGAGTTCATCTGCAATGCGCTGATTTTCATAGCCCTTGGCGATGAGTTGAAGCACGTCTCGCTCACGCGCAGTCAGTTCTTCATGAAGCTCTATATGATTGCGGTGGTATTCGACCTTTTTGCTGACCTCTTGTTCAATAGCCAGCTCTCCAGCAGCCACCTTGCGGACGGCATGAAGCAGTTCGTCTGCACTAGAAGTCTTGAGCATGTAACCTTTGGCACCCGCATTCAAGACCGGCATAATTTTTTCATTGTCCAAGTAAGAAGTTACAATCAAAATCTTGGCTTCAGGCCATTCTTTCAGGATGGCTAAGGTCGCGTCAATCCCATTCATCTCAGGCATGACTATATCCATGACGATGACATCTGGACGCAGTTTCAAGGCCAAGTCAATACCTTGAGCCCCATTGGCAGCCTCGCCCACAACTTCCACATCGTCTTGGAGATCAAAATAGCTTTTCAAGCCCAATCGAACCATTTCATGGTCATCTACAAGTAAAATTTTCATCTCTACTCCTTATAATTCCTTATCTAACAGGGGAATACGGATATCAACCGCCAGTCCTTGCTTTGGAGCTGTCAAAAGTTGAATGTTTCCTGCCATATCTTCGACTCGCTCCTTGATATTTCGCAGTCCATAACTCAAGTCATCTAAACTCCCTAACTGGAAACCAATCCCATTGTCCACCACCTTCAACTGCAATTCAACATCTGTCTGATAGAGATAGACATCCAAACAAGATGCCTGGGCGTGGCGAAGGGTATTGCTGATCAACTCCTGAAGAATACGGAAGATATGTTCTTCAATCTTTTTAGGCAATTTAGACACGTTTTGCTTGAGACTAACCTTGAGATCGCTCTTGTCCTCAAGCTCTTTTAAGAGGATTTGAATCCCCTCAATCAAACTCTTCTCTTCCAACTCAACTGGTCGCAAATGTAGGAGCAAGACCCGCAGATCTTTCTGGGCTGTTTCTAGGATGGCTGCAACGCTTTGCAACTGGGTCTGCATCTTTTCTCTATCCAGCTTCAAAGCCTGCTGGCTGACGCCTGATAAAATCATATGGGCTGCAAACAACTCCTGACTAACTGTATCGTGCAGGTCACGTGCTATCCGCTTCCGTTCTTTCTCGATGATTGCTTCTTCCTTGACCAGGCTTTGATTTTCAGCCTTTTGAACAGCTTCTGTCAAGAGATTGAGCTTGCCAGACAAGGATTGGAAACTAGCATTCAAGTCTGGATCTGCAAAGGCAACCACCTCTTTTCCTGCTAGCAGTCGCTTGAGATTGACTTGCATTTTTCTGCGAGAGACTTCTTCTATCACGCGCCAAAAGAGGACAAAAAAGAAGGTCATGGAAAGGCTAAAGACCAAGATCAAGAAGATGAGTTTCTCTGTTTTCTCGATATCCTGTAGCAAATAGGACCAATCCAGTTCAAAAATATCAAGT
The DNA here is from genome assembly GCF_019334565.1 of Streptococcus oralis. Taxonomy (NCBI): domain Bacteria; kingdom Bacillati; phylum Bacillota; class Bacilli; order Lactobacillales; family Streptococcaceae; genus Streptococcus; species Streptococcus oralis. The sequence goes on from NZ_CP079724.1 coordinate 1,561,666, forward strand.
AAACTATTAGTCAAAAAGAGGATAAAGAGGAAAGAAGTCAGCCCAATTAACAGATACGATTGCTTTTTCATCCTCTGACCACCTCCACATCACCAACCATAGTAGTTAGGAAAATCTTGACGCTCTTGTTACTCTTGAGATAGTCTCTGGTCTCCTGATGATAGTGTTCATTGCGGAGGGATCTCTTAGGTTGATTGAGGAAAGTTAGATCTCCATAAAGACAGTTGACGCTGAGGCTGATTTCCACATCAACAGGTACGATAATCCTAGTCGTTCCGACCATCTTTCTAAGGATAATGACATTGTCATGATTGGTTAGGATAACTCTTTCCAAATGAATGGTGTCCTTGCCCATGAGGCGAAAGAGGTTGATATCGTCAAACTGGCAGGTCTGGTGACTAGAGAAATGATGGAGATTACCAAACCAAGGATTGCGTTCATTTTTAATCGTCACCACCTCTTCAAAGACAAAGTCGGTCTCCTCTCTTTCTTGATTCATCATTGGATAAAGAAGAAAGAGACTATAGATAACTGCCACAAAGATAGCTAAAATCACAAAGGGATTGAGCATGACGATGAAAAAGAAAAGAATAGTCGCCACAAGGAGGAACACATTGTTGCCCTCTTTCCCTGTATAATAGCGGAGCAAGAGCAAAAAGAGGAATAGAATCAGCAGAAAACGCGAAAAATGCTCTGATACCATCAAAATCAGAGCTCCCGTCAACAGACAGGCTTCAATAAATAAAAAGATTTGAAATTTTTTCATAGCTGCATCCTTTCCTTTCTATTTTATCACAATTCAAAAAAGTCACCTCGGTCTAAGGATGGAAAAAGGCGATGGGACAGAAATTGCTCTTAGAAGCTAGGTTTCATCAACTCACCACAGTTGACAAAAGGCTACAAAAAAGGGCGGGATTCTTGTCCCGACCTCTCTACATCTGATCTTTTGCTTCTTTTAGTTTGCCATAAAGAATGTAGTCAACTTTTTGCAGATCCGCTATGGTGGCACAATTAAGGGCACACATGATCAAACGCAGATCGTCTTTCCACCCTTGGATGATGCTAATCACTTCCTCGACCGAGTAGGTTTCAACCAATTCCAGAACTGTCCGTGACATTCCCACAGCCTTGGCTCCAAAGATCAGGCACTTAATCATATCCAGCGGATTACGAACCCCTCCACTGACCAAGAGTTCGACCTTGTCTTTCCAGTCTTGGGCATTGAGAAGGGCTTGCATAGTAGACTGGCCCCATTGATTGAGGTAATCACGTTGACCACTGCGACGGTTTTCGATATAGGCAAAGCTGGTGCCACCACGACCTGACAGGTCAACCGTTCGAACACCCAGTTCATAGGCTCTTTCGATAGTCTTGGCATCCATCCCAAACCCCACTTCCTTTAGGACAATAGGAACTGGGATTTGCTTGCTATAATCTGCTAGATGCGATTGCCAGCTTCGAAACTTTCTTTCTCCCTCTGGCATGAGTAATTCCTGCATGACATTGACATGCACTTGCAGGAGAAGTGGATCCATCGCTTCTACAGTCTGAAGTCCCAACTCGACAGGCTTGTCCAATCCAATATTGGTTCCAAGGAGGAGATTTGGATGGCTAGTCTTGACAGAAAAAGAGTCATCTGTAGGATTTTTTAGGGCTGCGCTATAAGATCCCGTCACAAACAAAATCCCACAGGCTTCTGCCACCTGAGCCAGCTTTTGATTGATTTCTTTACCTTTTTTGCTCCCACCTGTCATGGCATTGATATAAAAAGGAAAGTCCCACTTTCGACCTGCAAACTCTGTAGACAAATCAATCTCATCTAGGTCATAAAGAGGCAGGGAAGAATGAATCAACTCCACCTCATCAAAGCTATTATAGGAACTTTTCTGCTCAAGGGCATAGCGGATGTGCTCGTCCTTACGATTTGTCGTCATGTCCTATCCTTTCTTGGTATAAGAGCTCAATCCCCAGATTGGCCCAACGATTTTTTAAGGTTTCAGTTGATTGCTCATCAAAACTCAAGGCAATGCCACAGTCACCACCACCAGCACCACTACTCTTGGCAACAGCCTGCAAATCTTGACTGGCTTCTTTCAACTGTCTCAGCGAAGGTGTGTAAATATCTGCGCTCAAGCCTTCTAAAAGTCGACTAGCTGTTTCCACCTGCTCGATAATTTTTTCTGCATTCCCCTGCTCCAAGGCTTCTACCAAAGCAGACACCGTTGCTTTTGAGGAACTTAAAAAATTCTGATTGATGTTTTGCTTGATTTGCTGAACCATTTGACTCGATACAGCCACTTGCTTGGTCCATCCAACTAGGAAATCACATTCTAGAGCTGGTTGCACTTGTGAGATCGAAAAGCCCCAATCACACTCTAAAACTGTCGCCAAGTTTTCTTCTTTTAGCCAAGCAGCCACCTTCTTTCGATCAAAAGACTGGTAGAGAACCAAATCCTCTGCCACAATACAGGCAAGGTCTCCCATAGAACCATTGTCTCCTCGCTTGAGTAAGACCGCGCTAGCCAGCTTGAACAAGAAATCCTGATCAACCGTAATATCATATAGAGCCAGCAGGGCCTTGATCACCAAGACAACAACACTACCGCTAGAGCCTAGACCAAACTTTTTCCCTTCTCGTTCCATTTTGCCACGGATTGCCAAGGAAAAAGGTCGCAAGGTCTGCCCACGATCAGCGAGGAAGTCATTCACCAAAGCAATTGTTTCTTGAATCAAACTGTAGGCAGGATTTGGTGTTAAGTCCACTGCGAAATCAAACATGTCTGAGTAGATACGATAGTTCTCAGAAAAAGCAATCTCAGCCTTCATATAGATGGGGATAGCTTTTATCAAGGCTAACTGTCCTGGCTCTAAAATAGCATATTCACCAGCCCAATAGAGCTTTCCGCAAGTTTTAACAGCAATCATCTTGACTCAAATCCTTTGTTTTTGACACAATCAGGCGGTAACGTTGACCAAAGATTTCTGATAAATGCTCCAAGTCTTTCTCCTGACAGAGGACCTTGACATTGGGACCGGCATCCATGGTAAAGTAGCAGGCTTCACCTTGCTCACGAAGCTGGCGAACAAAGTCCATGGCTTCATAGGAAGCATCCGTTAGATAAGAAAAGGCTGGACTAGCAGTCTTGGTCGTAGCGTGCATGGCTAGGGCATTTTTCTCAGTCAATTCCCCAACCTTGGCAAAATCATTTTCTTTGAGATAAACTAGCATATCCTGATAATCCTTCTCAGACTGGCGCACCCAGTCATCAAAGGTCGTCGAGGTTTCCACACAAAGTTTCATCCCATCACGGCTAGAGATTGTTTTTTTCTTGTCCTCTAGCACCAACATAATCATAGCTAGTTTCAAGTCTGTCTCTACAGGGTAAATTTCCCCGCTATCCTTATCCCAGGCACCTAGCGGTCCATAAAAACTGCGAGAGGAAGAACCTGAGGCAAACTTAGCCTCCTGCGCCAACTGGCTCCGATTCAAAGCAAGCTGAAAATAAGCGTTGCAAGCCTTGACTAAGGCGGACAAACCGCTAGAACTTGAGGACAAGCCCGCTGCGGTAGGCATATTGTTTTGAGTGTCGATACGAACAAAGCCCTCACCATCTGGACGGTAGCGGTCGATTATTTTGCTCATCTTGGCATGCTCAGCCTCATTTTGTAACTGACCATTGATATAAAAGGCATCGGCAGTCGCATCCGTCGGTAGCGACGACAAGGTCGTCTCCGTGTACATATTTTCCAAAGTCAGAGAGATACTGCTAGTGGCAGGTACCATCTCTTTTTCTTTTTTCTTTCCCCAGTATTTGATAATGGCAATATTTGCGTAGGAACGTACTGTTACAGGCTCTCTATCCATGTCTGAACAGCTCCTTTCTCTTCTAATCTTTCTGCTAGTTCTTGTGCTTGAGTCAAATTGGTTGCCAAGGCGATAATACAACCTCCTAGCCCACCACCGCTCATCTTGGCACCCAGAGCACCATGGTTAAGAGCCGTTTCAACCAAAGAGTCTGCTTCAGGGCTACTGACACCAATTTCTTTTAAATGTAAATGCGCTTGACTGAGGATTTGTCCCAATCCTTCAGCATCTTTTTGTGAAATCGCATCCTCTGCCTTCTGGGTCAATTCTCCTAAAGCATGCAAAAACGGTAGGGCATCCTTGCCCTTATTTTGAACTACTTGAATGGCTTCACGAGTATGACCATAAACGCCCGTATCGGCAATGACCAAATAGGCTGATAGTTCCATCTCAAGCTCTGTAAAACCAACATTCTTGATAAAGCGAATGGGCTGGTCACTGAGACAGGTCTTAGCATCCAAACCACTTGGATTCATATGGGCAATCATTTCAGCCCGATTGACCAAGATTTCTAGTACATCATGAGGCAGTTCGGCTTGATAGTAGTCAAATACCGCACGAATGGCTGCTATGCTGATAGCCGCTGACGAACCCATCCCCCGTTTTTCAGGGATAGCCGAGTCAATCTCACATCGAATGCAGGCTTCTTTAATCTCTAAATATTCTAACGAGGCATACACTGCCATGGACAAGGTATCCTCCTCATAAAGACGCCACGGACTTTCAGCAGGGACCACCTTGCAAGTCACTTCCACCTCTAAGAGAGGCAGGGAAATGGCAGGATAGCCGTAGACTACCGCATGCTCTCCTATTAAAATTATCTTACTATGTGCCTGACCGACACCAACTTTTTTTGTCATGTTTTCCTTTAACCAGACGGAAAGACCGTCTCATTTCATACAGTAGTATTTTCTCCTATCTATTTTATTATATTTTCACAAAAAAAGCGATTGTTTCCTTCACAATCGCCTCTTTCATTATTGAACCCATTCGCCATTATAGTTGACGTAGTAGCCATCTACGGTAGTATTCACCGCCAAAGCACCTGAGCTATAAGCATAGTACCATTTTCCATTAACCAGGAACCAGCCTGTCTTCATATCGCCATTACTTGTATGTAGATAATACCAAGTCGAACCTTCCTGATACCAGCCAGTTGCCATAGATCCTGATGAACGGAGATAGTACCATTTGTTCCCAAGGTTTTGCCAACCAGTTTTCATATCGCCATTTGGTTGGTCTAAATAATACCAAGTGGTACCTTCCTGATACCAGCCAGTCGCCATAGATCCTGATGAACGGAGATAGTACCATTTATTACCAAGATGTTGCCAACCTGTTTGCATGATGCCAGTTGTTGGATCTAAGTAGTACCATGGAGCAGGTTTGCTTCTATCAATGCCAAAAGTAACATGGAAATCTTGAGTCCAACCCTTAGCAACTTCACCAATTGGTAGTGGATTGTAAGAATCATCGCCAGAAATTCCTAGCTTATTTAAATAATACCAATTGCCGTCTTCATAAGTCCAGCCAGTCTTTACAGCATAATTATTATCAAAATAATAAGTTCTCTTTTCAGCAGATGGAGTATATTGTTCACCGTATACTTTTCCTGTATTTTCAGACGTTTTTGCCTCTAGTACTTGTTTATCTGTTTGTTCTAGCAAAGCACCATCTTGTCCAAAATAGTACCACTTCTGTTGAAGGCCAATTTCTAAGACTGGACGATTATTAAATAAATTATCACGATAACTTGTTCCATGAATTTCTACGTATTGCCAACCGACAACCATCTCTCCTCTATCACCAAAATAGTAAGTTTTACCGTCTATTTTATGCCAATAGATTGCTTTATGATCATCTTTTACATAATATTTTCTATTATCCTTATCAACAAATTGGCCACCTGTGGTATCCGCAAATACAGTATTTGTAGCTAGCAAACCAAAGAAAAAGACTGCTAATGCGATTTGCATCATTTTTTTCAAAATTTTCATCTATATACCCTCCAATATTAAATCCACTCACCAGATGAGGCGAAATTATAAACTTTACCATCGATAGTTTGGCTACCTGTAACCATTGCTCCATTTGAATTGAGATAATACCAGTTTCCATTTACTTTGGTCCAACCTGTCTTCATATCTCCATTACTTGCATTTAGGTAGTACCAAGTTGAACCGTCTTTCACCCAACCAGTTGCCATAGCTCCTGATGAACGGAGATAGTACCACTTATTGCCAAGTTGTTTCCAACCAGTTTGCATTATAGCAGTTGTTGGATCTAGATAGTACCAAGTTGAGTTATCATTGGTCCAGCCACGCACTAGCTCCCCAACAGGCAATCTGTTGATGCGAGAATCAAAGCCACCATCCTTCTGCAAATAATACCAGCGTCCCTCATCATGAACCCAACCAGTTTTTAAAGTGTGATAACTACGCTGATCTTCAAAATAATAGACTCGTTTCTCTGCTGGGCTATCATATTGTTCCCCATGATGTTTGTTGGTGTTTGTAGCAGTTTTTGCTTCTAACACTTGCTTGCCAACAAATTCTTGTAGTACCCCATCTTGACCAAAGTAAAACCAATCTGGTCTAAAAGCAATCTCTTGTCTTGGAGAAGGACCAATCGTAACCCCTTTGTGTGGAGCAGGTATATACTGCCAGCCGACAACCATCTCTCCAGATAAAGGATCAAAATAATAGGTCTTCCCATCAATCACTCGCCAGTAGGTTTCTTTGATCTCACCCTTTTTATAGTAGGTTCTACCATTTTCTTGGACAAATTGCCAGCCTTCTGAATCAGCATCATCCGCAAAGACGGTGCTTGTCACTAGCAAAGCAAAGAAAAAGACTGTCAGTCCAACTTGCATTATTTTTTTTACTATTTTCATTAGATCTTTCCTCCATAACTGATTGTAGCAAAGACTTTATTGTATGTCAATATATAGAAATTGCTCAAAAAAGCAGTTACACAACTGCAACTGCTTTTCTATTCTTGCATGGTGTACCCAACACCACGCACGGTTTTAATGTAGCTTTTTTGACCTTTTACATCAAGCTTGCTACGTAGATAACGGATATAAACATCCACGATATTGGTTTCTGTCGCACTTTCGTACTTCCAAACACTTTCCAACAACTGCTCACGAGTCAAGACCTTCTTGCTTCCCATGAGAGTGGCCAAAAGGTCATACTCACGGCGCGTCAGAGCAATCATCTCCTCGCCACGATAAACGGTATGATGTTCTACATCCATACGCAAATTGCGGTAAGACGTTGGGACCTTCATCTGACTACAGTGTTGGTCGATAAAGTCCCGACCTCGGAAAATCGCTGAAATACGAGCCACCAGCTGATCAATAATCACTGGCTTATAGATGTAAGAAACGGCGAAGCGCTGGATTGTCTCAATCTGGTCTTGCAATTCTTCGCGATGGTCCAAGACCATAATCACTGAGGCAGGTTTTGTCCGACTCAGCCTCTCTGCAAAATCCTGGGCCGTCATATCCCCCAGACGAGCATTCAGTAAAATCAAGTCATAATCTGTCTGGAGAGCCATGGAGAGGGCTTTTTGCCCCTCCTCTACCAGATCAACACGGTATTGCTCTTTTTGGAGTTCCAGACTGAGAAAATGAGCGAGATTTCGTTCTTTCTCAAGTAATAAAATCCGTTTCCCCATGGCAGACCTACTTATTTTTCGTCATACCAAGAGTAGTGGAATGTTCCTTCTTTGTCTTTACGTTGGTAAGTGTGGGCACCAAAGTAGTCACGTTGCGCTTGGATCAAGTTAGCAGGAAGGTCAGCTGAACGGTAGCTATCAAAGTAAGTAATAGCTGCTGAGAAAGTTGGCACTGGTACACCAGCTTGAACAGCAAGAGCTACGATATCACGCACTGCTTGTTGGTACTTGGCAGTAACATCCAAGAAGTACTCATCCAAGAGAAGGTTTGCAAGATCAGCATCGCGGTTGTAAGCATCTGTGATCTTTTGCAAGAAACGAGAACGGATGATACAGCCATCACGCCAGATAGATGCGATATCCGCAAATGGCAAGTTCCAGTTATTTTCTTTAGAAGCCACACGCAATTGGGCAAAACCTTGTGCGTATGAAATGATTTTTGAGAAGTAAAGGGCTTGACGAATCTTTTCGATCAACTCAGCCTTGTCACCTTCAAATTTGAAAGTAGCTGGTTTTGGAAGGACCTTGCTAGCATGTACACGCTCTTCTTTGTATGTGGAGATGTAGCGGGCAAAGACTGACTCAGTGATGAGTGACAATGGCACACCAAGGTCAAGTGCTGATTGGCTAGTCCATTTACCAGTTCCCTTGTTACCTGCAGCATCAAGGATGTAGTCTACGATTGGGCCATCTTGACCTTCATCGTCTTTACGGCTCAAGATATCAGCTGTGATTTCGATCAAGTAGCTGTCCAATTCACCCTTGTTCCACTCAGTAAAGATTTCAGCCATGTCTTCTGCAGAAAGGCCAAGCAAGTGTTGCATGAGGTCATAGCTTTCTGCGATCAATTGCATATCACCATACTCGATACCGTTGTGGACCATTTTCACATAGTGACCAGCTCCATCAGGACCGATGTAAGTCACACATGGTTTGCCATCTTCTGGTGCTTTAGCTGAGATTTCTTCAAGAACATCAGCAACCAATTCGTAGGCTTCTTTTTGTCCACCAGGCATGATAGAAGGACCTTCAAGGGCACCTTTTTCACCACCAGAAACTCCAGTACCGATAAAGTTGATACCTGAGTTTGCTAGTTCTTCATTACGACGGATAGTATCTTTGTAGAAAGTGTTTCCTCCATCAATCAAGATATCACCCTTGTCAAGGTGGGGAAGAAGAGCTTGGATAGTTGCGTCTGTACCAGGTCCAGCTTGAACCATGAGCATGATACGACGAGGTTTTTCGATTGAGTTTACAAAGCTTTCCACGTCATAGCTTGGCACAAAGTTCTTTTCAGGATGACAGGCAATTACATCTTCTGTTTTTTCTTTACTACGGTTGTAAATGGCAACTGTATAACCACGAGATTCGATATTTAGGGCAAGGTTACGACCCATTACGGCCATACCTACGACACCAAAGTTAGCTTTTGTCATGTGACACTCCTCTTGTTTAATATGTTTTATTTTATCATTTTTACCTATGAAAGGAAAGAATTTTGTAACGGTCTCCTAGTAGTCCAAGTCATCCGCATGACCAGAACCATTCCCTACAAAGTAACCAGTCTTACAGTTGAGGGTGAAGAGATAGGTTCCATCTGGTTTATAGAGGTTGTAATAACCATTTCCGTTTACGATATTGACACGTTCTAGGATATATTGATTGCCAGTGATATAGCCACGAGCACGTGATGTTGCTAGGACTTGTTCCAATACACCATCCGCAAAGGTCCAAGCAGGGTTGTTGCTATCATCTACAGCTGATTGGTTGTAAGGTACACGACTAGCACTTCTTTGAAGATTAACCCCATCGCCAGACAAACCACCATTCGTATCTCTAGCTGGTGCCGTAGTGCTTGTTGAAGGTGTCGTACTACTTGAATTGCTTTCTGTAGCTGAACTTGAGCTTGCTTGACTCGTGCTAGAGCTCGAACTTGAGCTGGAAGCACTGGTTTGTTGGCTCTTGCCAAGACTAATGGCCTTATCCAAGAGTTTGTCTAGTTCTGTGTTCCCTGTCTTGATTTCTGTAAATTTAGCGTCTGCTTTGGCTTTCGCATTGGTATCCAAGACACCGTCAGTGATTGCTGGGCTTTCAAAGAGGGCATTGACATCTTGAATGGCCTTGATTTGAGTTGCTAGGCTATCATATCTTGACTTAGCTAGTGTATAATCACGGCTACCTTCTAACTTATCTAGCAAGGTTTTCAGTTGGCTCAATTTATCAAACTGGCTGTTTTTCAGAGCAGTCTTATTAGCATCTGTATAGAAAGTATCATAGAGATCATTGAAGTCTTTCAAAGCTGTTTGTGTCCCTTGATCATCCGAAGAGGCTGCTTGAGAAGACTGGATCTCTTGGTTTGAACGAGATACTTGACGGTAGACATAATATGTTCCAGCAAGCACAAGGATTGCAGCTACTACAGAAGCAATGATGATGACACCTTTCTTCTTAGAGCCTGTTTCAGGTTCTGTTTGAGCCGAACGTGATAGAGGTGTATAGGCCTCCTCTTCTTGTTCCTCGTTTATTTCCTTGGGCTCTGTTTCTGTTAAAACGAGAGGCTCTATTTCAGCATTTTCTTCATCTTGAAGTGGTGGAACAAACTGAGTAGTCTCTTCATTTCCTATCTCTTCAATAGATTCCTCAGCAACCAGGTCTGAATCGTCTACCTGATCAGAAGTCTCACTAGATTCTCGCACTTCTTGGATCATTTCCTCTAGGTTTTGAGTAGAAGCCAGTTCTTCTTTTTTAAACTGACGAGTTTCAAACTTGTCGGCTTCGATTTCTTCACGGTGTTGTTTGATGTATTTGTCTAAGATACTGTCCTCAGGCAATACTCCTGCTTCAACCTCTTCATTCTTACGAATGACTTGACCAACAGTCAAGTCTTTTGCTTCGTCAAAGTCGAATTGTGGTTCTTGATGTCCTTTTTTATGACGATCACGTCTTTTCTTACTCATGAGTTCACCTTTCTATTTTACCTCTTGGCGTTTGACACGCTGACCAAAGTATTGATACAAATCCACTTTTAAGGTCCCGTTATAGAGTTTTCGCTTTTTATCAGCTGGACTTCCGTACTTGCTTTCAAAAGCTTCGTCACTCGTCAGGATAAACTTACTCCACGTTTTCAGTGGTGCAAAGACTTGTCCCATCTCAGCATAGAGCTTGGTAACTCCTGCATCATCAGACAAGCGTTCCCCATATGGTGGATTGGAAATGATAACGCCATTAATCTTGTCTGTACGCAAGTCCTGTACCCGCATTTGCTTAAAGGTGATATCACCTGCGACGCCTGCTGCTTGGGCATTTGCCTTGGCAATCTCCACCATGCGAGCATCAATATCACAGCCCATAATGTCCAGCTCAAGTTCACGATCCATTTTCTTAGCCGCCTCTGTGCGAACTTCTTGGATTAACCGATCGCTGACCCAGTTCCATTCCTCAAAAGCAAAGGAACGGCGAAGGCCTGGAGCCATCTTTCTGGCAATCATAGCCGCCTCGATACAGAAAGTTCCTGACCCGCAGGTCGGATCAATCAAGGGCTTGTCTGGATACCAGTTAGAGAGTTGTAAAATGGCCGCTGCCATATTTTCCTTGATCGGCGCCCCACCCTTTTCAGTACGATAACCACGTTTAAAAAGGCTAGAACCTGTCGTATCAATCATGACAGTTGCCACATCTTTCAGGATAGATACCTCTATCTTAAACTCGGGACCAGTTTCCATCAAGGGAACTCCTTCTGGACGGGCATAGTGTTTTTGTAATTTCTTCACAACAGCCTTCTTGGAAATAGCCTGAACACTGGGCTCGTTGTGGAGTTTAGACTTGACACATTTTGCCTTTGATATCGGGAAACGTGCTCCTAGAGGGAGATAGTTTTCCCAATCTAGAGCAAAAACACCTTGAAAAAGCTCTTCAAAAGTCTTAGCTGGAAAACTTCCGACTACAATCTTAATGCGGTCCGCTGCGCGAAGCCAAAGGTTGGTCTCGATGATTGCCTTCACATCTCCTTGAAAGCGAACACGCCCATTTTCAACCTGGCAATCATAACCAAGGTCTCGCACCTCACGTCCAACGGCAGCCTCAAGACCCGCCGCAGCAGTTGCGATTAAATTAAATTGTTCTTTCATTTCTAGTCTTGCAAGACCTTTCTCTTGTTCACTTTAAAAAATGAGGTTGAGAAAGATTTCTCAGCCCCAACCTATATGCAATTTTCTATAAGCCATGTTTTGTTCCAGAAGTGACTAGGACCACTTCCTTCGATAATCATCTGTCTACTGCTAACAGCATAAATCTGCTAGCAGTCAGAGTACTACGTTCGTTTCCGTGCACTCCATGCCCCGACCAAAATTTGGGTTGCTAGCTTGAGGGGTTTACCGCGTTCCACTCTCTCTGTTTCCAGAAAGACTCCGTCACTGTGGCACTTTCAAGCCTATTTTGACCTATCCGAAGACTTAGCCATTTCGACTGCCGTAACGATTTCTCGTCCCTAGGCTTATGGATTCGCCTAGCACAAACACTACAGGCATCACAGCCTGTGCTAGCATGGACTTTCCTCATGAAAAGAGAACCTCTTCACGCGATTATCCAAAAATTGCACTCATTCCTTAGTCAATTATAAATCTTGGTTGTCTAAGATTTGCTTACCAAATACTTCTTTTTCGAGACGATTTAAGCGTTTCAAAATATCAAAGTTTGTCATTGAGGTAGAAGCTGTTACTTCAATAGAGTCTGGTTGAGTTGGAGCTACCTGTGGTTTATGAGATAATTCTTCCTTCAAATCAGCAATCTCTTGACGAAGGGATTTGACCAAAGCTGCGTAGGTTTCATAGTCCTTAATCACATCGTCTAGGAATTCATCTACCTCTGCTTTGCTATATCCACGTACTTCACGTCCAAATTCTTGTTCAAAAATATCTTTCGCTGAAAATATAATACTTGCCATGTCTCTCTCCATTCTGGTTTACTAGTATTATTATATAAAAAAAGACAAGTAAAAATCAAGGTCAAAGGCTTACTTTTCAGAAAAATTTTCGACTATTTCATTCAAGTCCTCAAATGTTAATCTTCTTGTAACATAGTCCGCTTGATTTTTCATCATTTGGTAAAAATATCGTAACTTGGTTTCGTTTTCTTCGTCGTAAAAAAGGTAACAAGTATCTGTATTTTCCAGCAGAAATTTTTGATAATCGCGTAATTGTCCCTTGTGCTCATATTGTGGATAGGCGTATTTGACAAAATCAACCTGCTTGAACTCACTCAATTTGGCTTGATTTGCTTCATTCCAATTACTGCCATGGGTTTCAAAATCAAAAATGGTCGCCAGCTGAAATCCATAGTCTGCTTTCATGTCTTTCGCTACCTGAAGCGCCCAGTACTCAAAGCCCAAAGTCCCTGTAAAGACAAGCCAGGTCACCCCATCCTCTACTAAACGTTCCAGGTCTCTCCGAATGGCTGTTTTGATAATATCAACGCGAATATCCTTGTCATTAAAGAGACCAAGGTCGAAGGCTGAATAGCCTAAAATCAAGGCTGATGTCATTTTTAACCCTTTCTTTGTAAATTTATGATATAATAGAGTGATGTTATTGTACCAATAAGGAGAATTATGGTCAACTATCCACATAAAATTTCATCTCAAAAGAGGCAAGCACCCCTGTCACAAACTAAAAATTTCGCAAATCGGGGAATGTCTTTTGAAAAGATGATCAATGCTACGAACGACTACTATTTGTCGCATGGGTTAGCTGTTATTCACAAGAAACCGACTCCCATCCAAATTGTACGTGTTGATTATCCCCAACGAAGTCGTGCCAAGATTGTTGAAGCCTACTTTAGACAAGCCTCAACTACTGACTATTCAGGGGTTTATGATGGATACTACATCGACTTTGAAGCAAAGGAAACCAGGCAAAAACATGCGATACCGATGAAGAATTTTCATCCCCATCAGATCCAGCATATGGAACAAGTCCTTGCCCAGCAAGGAATCTGCTTTGTACTCCTTCACTTTTCTTCTCAGCAAGAAACCTACTTATTACCGGCTATTGACCTCATCCGTTTCTATCATCAAGATAAGGGACAGAAGTCAATGCCACTTGGATATATTCGAGAAAATGGATATAGGATTGAGCCTGGTGCCTTTCCTCAAATTCCCTACCTCGACATTATCAAAGAACATTTACTAGGTGGTAAAACAAGATGAACAAACAAACTTTTCTGCGAATAGCTAAGTATGTCAGCATCAGTCTCTTAACTGTATTTATCGCAGCTGTAATGCTTGGTGGAGGTCTCTTCCTCTACTATGTTAGCAAGGCTCCAGAACTTTCTGAAAGTAAACTAGTTGCTACAACGTCAAGTAAGATCTATGATAGCAATGACGAGCTTATTGCTGATCTTGGATCGGAACGTCGAGTCAATGCCCAAGCAAACGAAATACCGACCGATTTGGTCAACGCTATTGTTTCGATTGAGGACCATCGCTTCTTTAATCACCGAGGAATCGACACAATCCGTATCCTAGGTGCTACCCTACGAAACCTTCGTGGTGGTGGAGGTCTGCAAGGAGCTTCCACCTTGACGCAGCAGTTGATTAAGTTAACTTATTTCTCTACGTCAACTTCTGATCAAACCCTTTCTCGTAAGGCCCAGGAAGCTTGGTTAGCCGTTCAGCTAGAACAAAAAGCGACTAAACAAGAGATCTTGACCTACTACATCAACAAGGTTTACATGTCAAACGGGAACTACGGAATGCAGACAGCTGCCCAAAGTTACTATGGCAAGGATCTCAAAGATCTAAGTATTCCTCAATTGGCTCTCCTTGCTGGTATGCCTCAGGCTCCAAACCAGTATGATCCATACTCGCATCCAGAAGCTGCTCAAGAACGTCGTAATCTCGTCCTCTCTGAGATGAAGGGGCAAGGTTACATTTCAGCTGAGCAATATGAAAAAGCGATTAATACTCCGATTACAGATGGACTTCAAAGTCTAAAATCAGCTAATAGTTATCCTCCATACATGGACAACTATCTCAAAGAGGTAATCGATCAAGTCGAACAAGAAACAGGCTACAATCTCTTAACGACTGGTATGGACGTCTACACCAACGTTGATCCTAAAGTTCAACAACATCTCTGGGATATCTACAATACCGACGAGTATGTCAACTATCCTGATGATGAAATGCAAGTGGCTTCAACAATCGTGGATGTGACAAACGGGAAAGTTATTGCTCAGTTAGGTTCTCGTCACCAATCAAGCAATGTTTCCTTCGGAATCAACCAAGCTGTTGAAACCAACCGTGACTGGGGTTCTACCATGAAGCCAATCACAGACTATGCTCCTGCCTTAGAGTATGACATCTACGACTCAACTGCTTCGATTGTACATGATGTTCCATACAACTATCCTGGTACAGATACCCCTGTTTACAACTGGGATAGAAGTTATTTTGGAAACATCACCATCCAATATGCGCTCCAACAATCACGGAACGTTACAGCTGTAGAAACCTTGAACAAAGTTGGTTTGGACAGAGCCAAGACCTTCCTAAATGGAATCGGTATTGACTATCCCGATATGCACTATGCCAACGCGATTTCAAGTAATACAACTGAGTCAAACAAAAAGTACGGAGCAAGTAGTGAGAAAATGGCTGCTGCTTACGCTGCTTTTGCTAACGGTGGTATCTACCATAAACCAATGTATATCAACAAAATCGTCTTTAGCGATGGTAGCTCAAAAGAATACGCTGATCCTGGTACTCGTGCCATGAAAGAGACGACCGCCTATATGATGACAGAAATGATGAAGACTGTCTTAGCATACGGAACTGGTCGTGGTGCTTATCTCCCTTGGCTACCTCAAGCTGGTAAGACTGGTACATCAAACTATACAGATGATGAAATTGAAAACTACATCAAAAATACTGGTTATGTAGCTCCAGACGAAATGTTTGTTGGTTATACTCGCAAATATTCAATGGCGGTATGGACAGGTTACTCAAACCGCCTTACTCCTATCGTTGGTGATGGCTTCTATGTTGCAGCTAAGGTTTACCGTTCAATGATGACTTATCTGTCTGAGGATAACAACCCTGGCGACTGGACTATGCCAGAAGGCCTCTATCGAAGTGGTGAGTTCGTCTTTAAAAACGGTGCTCGTTCTGCATGGACTGCCCCTGCTCCGCAACAAGCCCCAACACCTGAAAGTTCGAGCTCGACATCAGAAAGTTCAACTTCACAGTCAAGCTCAACTACTCCAAGCACGAATAATAGTGCAAACAATAATACCAATAACCAGCAACCAAATACAACGCCTGGTCAACAAAACCAGAATCAAAATCAGAATCCTCAACCAGCACAACCATAACATTTATCACCCGGATTTTTCTGGGTGATTTTTTCATAGCACTATTGCATTTATGTGCTTAACAAAAGCCTGAGAAGACATCTTCTCAGGCTTTTTCTGTACTATAAACCTCATTGGGAAAGATAGGAAACGGATTTCGTAATCTTGTTAAGAGGTTTTACTAAATACTAATCTTTCTTCGTTTTTGCTACAAAGAGAGCAGATAGGGCTAGGCTAACACCTGCTAGGAAGAGGGCTGTGTCAGATTGACTCTCACCTGTTGCTGGCAAGCTTTGTTCAGCTGTTTCTCGCTTCGTCACTTCTTGTTTTAGTTCCGGTGCCGGTGCCTTACCTTCATCTGAAGCAAGTGAGCTCAGTTTAAACTCAGGTTTCTCTACTGTTGGAGCAGCTTGATCACCTACTGTTGCTAGCGGGCCTGTGTATTCTGGCAATTCATGCACTAGAGCCATCACTGCATTGACACCACCCTTGAACTCAGGTTTCTCTACTGTTGGAGCAGCTTGGTCACCTACTGTCGCTACTGGGCCTGTGTACTCTGGAAGTTCATGTACTAGGGCTTCAACTGCATTGACACCACCCTTGAACTCAGGTTTCTCTACTATTGGAGCAGCTTGGTCACCTACTGTTGCTAATGCGCCTGTGTACTCTGGAAGTTCATGTACTAGGGCTTCAACTGCATTGACACCACCTGTGAATTCAGGAACGTCAAGAACGGGTGCTGGCTCTTCGCCCTTGCTTGATTGAACCGGTTCTTCTGTTAATTCTTGATG
Organism: Streptococcus oralis; assembly: GCF_019334565.1. Taxonomy (NCBI): domain Bacteria; kingdom Bacillati; phylum Bacillota; class Bacilli; order Lactobacillales; family Streptococcaceae; genus Streptococcus; species Streptococcus oralis. The sequence continues at coordinate 1,578,349 of NZ_CP079724.1, forward strand.
GAAGCTTGCCAATTCATAAAACTCAGCCTTGCCACCTTCCCAGACTAATTTGACGTCTAGAAGAGAGCCACTATTTCGGATAGCGAAGGTTTGGAGACTGGATGTAATGGCACCGAGGTCTAGCCAACTGTCTTGGCCATCCTTAAGTGTTCTAGCAAGAACACGTGCCTTAGCTCCTTCAGGAAGACTGGAAACGAGACGAAGGTGGTTGGCATTAGTTGGCTCAGACAAGTGATACACCAATTCGCCCTTGTCTTTTTCAGACTTGTAGCTGGTCAAGACTTTGCCGTCTACAAGATTATTGTAGAAGTTGCCTTGGCTTTCTCCACTACTTCCTTCTACTGTTGGATCATTGATTGGTTTGACAAACTCACCATCGTTGATGACCAATTCTGTAAAACCTACAAAACGGGCATCATAGTCTGCCGTATAGAGGACACGGAGATAGTTGGCTTTGACTGGTGTCGTCAATTCACCTTCGATGTAGCGATTTCCTGGCATCTTAGAATCATGTGTCCAACCATCTGTCAATGAATCATCGTGTGTACTATTAGCTACACCATCTCCTACTGTAACGACATCTGTCCAAGTTTTACCGTCTTGGCTGACTTGGATCTTACCATCACGAAGATAGTTTTGAGTTCCGTCTTGGATGTAAGCTCTAATCTTCTTGATGGTGCGTTCGCTGCCAAGTTTCAAGGTCACATGACCATCTTTACGGGCATAGTCTGAAAACTCAACGAAGTTGTTGTAAACACCGTCAAACAGTTGATCTAGATTGTTCAGTTTACGAACATCATTGCTTCCGTATGTTGGATGAATGGCCATAGTTGTAGATTCTAGTTTGGTTGGTTGCACTTCTTTGGTTGTCACAAGGAGAGAAGTGGATGTCACAGCTTGTTCCTGATCTGTTTTATTGACCAGACGAACATAACGTACCAAATGACTCACTACAGATCTGTCTGCCAACTGGCTAGCTGGCGTCCATTCTTGCGCATTTGCAGAGTACTCTAGAGTAAGAGCAGGGTTGGCCTGACCTTTGAGCTGGATGCTCTTGATCTGATGGATACGGTCAAGCTTCATTCCTAGATAGCTATGAGCAGGGAGTTTGGTTCCAGCTGGAATTTGAAGCTCGTAACTGCCCAAGCTATCCAATACCGGCGTTTCCTTCAAGGCGTCCACGTTGGTGTCCGTTAACTCACTGTTTCCAGAACGTGTCTCAACAGAGAAGTCTTGGATACGCCACCAGAGGTCGAGGGCCTTGGTATTGCGGACTCGGATGTAGCGAGCATTGATCGCTCTGGTCACTTCCTTGGCTTGCTCACCTGACAAGCGATCGAGTTCCTGCCAAGTAGTACCGTCTGTAGAATACTCAAGTACACCTGCGGCAAGTTTATCACCCGTTCCTTGGCGAAGGCGAACTTTAGTGACTGACTTGACTTCACCGAGGTCAAGTTGTGCCCAGGCATCTACTGGAGTTGTATTGCTACCGTCAGCGTTTGCCATCATGGCTTCTGTATTGTCCTTGCCATCAGTGATTTGACGGGCTGAGGTATTTAGTTTGTAAACTAAGTTTGAGCTTAGACTAACTGTCGTTGCTTGTTGGCTACGAGCTTTTTCGACTGGACGGTTAACTGCAATTTCCTGAACTGCAAACCAGGTATTCTCACGGTCTGCTGTCGCAATCATGCGAACTGCCTTGGCCTTGATAGTGAGATTTTCAAACTTAAGTAGGGATTCATTTCCGACATAGCTTGGCTCTTTCAAGGTTACCCAGTTGTCATTTTCATCTAGATACTGCACTTCTGCCTTACTAAAGGTATCACGTGGATTTGCCTGCGTTCCCATAGCAAAGGTCAAGGTTTGAATCGCTATCGGTTTGTTGAACTTCATACCAATATAATCACCTGTCTTGATGCTATTTGGTGATTTAATAATCGCATGAGTTGCCAAATCGCCATCCGTCACTTCTGCCAAACCACCTTCTACACCTGTTCGATTGGTGATAAAGGTGCTGATGATTTGGTCTGGGTGCAAGACTTTTTGAACTTCAGACGCTAGAACTTCCTTCAAGGATAGGATAAATGGACGAATATGTTGAACACCCAATTCAGCCTTTTCCATATGGTCTACATAATGGAAGGTGTGAGTTTGAGACTGTTCGTACAATTTCAAACCTTTATAGTAACTATCCCAAAGTTTGGCTGCATCGTTTGTAGCCATGGCTTCAGTTCCTGTAAGGAAGGCATCGAGAGCATTCATTTGATCGATTGCATTATCCAACCAATAGTGGATTTGGGCAACCATTTTTTTATCTCCTGATGCTTTGTAAAGTTCGGCTGCTTCTTTAATCTTGGCAAATTCTGCACGCAAGGCTGCACGTTCGGCAGTCACATCCTGACCAGCTTTGAGCTTGGTCATGAAGTCTGTTAATTTTGGAGCTAAGTCTACCGATTCTTCTAGTTTAACGACACGATTATCCATGTTTTGGTTGATCATGTGCTTACCAAGTTCGCGGAAGGCTGCTGATACCTTGCTATCCTCAAAATGGCCATTTTCTACAAAATTGAAGGCAATGTCATTGATTTTCTTAGCTTCTTCTTCTGATTTCCATTGTTTCCATGAGTATTGAGCTCCTGAAAAGAGGGCAATCTTAGATGGTTCAGACTGTTGCATTGGGTTCAACATGATACCAGATAGCAAGCTAGGATCCACATTCGGATGAAGGAATTTCTCACCACCACCTAGAATCAAGTGCTGTTTAGAGTTATCTGTTACAGGCCAGTTAATCCAAAGTGAGACTGGGCGATAGGTCTTGCCTCCTGCGGATAGATTGTTCTTGAGAGTTGAAAGGAAGCTTTCAGAGACTTCACCCCAAATCTTACCACCCGTCAAGGTCATGGATGTTGAACTTGGGAGATTTTCATTGAGGGATTTCAACTCATCCTCACGTCCATTACCCCAATACTGGCCAGGAACAAAGATCATTTCTTTACGAAGACCACTGTAAGTTCCCTGCATTTCAGTCAACCACTTGGTCATATCTTGCATCAAGCGGTTGTAGCTATTGTAGCCTCCGACTGGGCTTGGAGCATCATCTGCAAGGATACCAAATTCGCGGACACCCACTTTCATCAACTGGGTAAATTTGGCCTTGATGGTTGCCAAATCTTCTTGGTAATGCGCTTCATTGCCAAAGCGGATGCGGTTGTTCATGAATGGATGAATAGTCCAGACATAGCGGGTTTTACTTTGATTTCCGACACGAGCAAGTTCACGGATTTCAGCTAGTTTTTCTTCTGGATAGAGTTCACGCCATTTCTTGTTGTGATATGGATCATCTTTTGGTGCAAAGAAGTATTGGTTCAATTTCAAATCGCCACCATAACGCATGAGCTCTGCACGATCGGCATTCGACCATGGATTTCCATAGTAACCTTCGATGAAACCACGGTTCTTGAGCTCTGCGTAATCTTCTACTGTCACATTGCGAAGAACTGGAACTTGACTTTCCTTGAGCATGTGTTTCAGAGTTGTCAAACCATAGAAGACTGCATCTGTATCTTTCCCGACGATAGAAATCGAGTTATCCTTAATGGTCAAGACATAGGCGTCAATCTTGTCAAAGAGACCTGCTGAAACATTGGACAAGTTTTGCTCTGCTTGTGAACCTTGTCCATGCACTCCAAGATAGATATTGGTTGCGCCAGCGATTGCTGCCTTACCAGTTGTATAAGATACTTGATTGTCCTGCAAGACACTCTTCAAGCGATTGCGAGTATAGATATCGAGTTGATCGCCCATGACTAGATTGACTTGCTTGCGAAGGGCTGTGACTCCTTCTCCATAAGTCACTTTTTGTGGAGTTGGGAAGACCTTGTACTCTTTCTTGAGATAGTCTGCGCTCTTGCTGGCAGTGGCAATGCTGTCTTCGCTAGCTGGTTTACTTGCAGTGAATTGATCTGCCAATTCAACTGTTCCATCACCTGTTTGCTCTACTTTTGGTTTTTCTGGTGTAGTTGGTTTTTCTGGTTGACTTGGTGCAGGCGTTTCTTGCTCTTCTTTGACAGGTTTCAATAGATGAACTTCGGCTGCACTTGCAAAACCACCAACGCCTTCCAATACTTTCAACTCAATCTTGTTGGTATGTACCGCCGCAAAGTTGACTGTTTTTTCTTGGGCGTTGTTGTCCCAGCTTCCTTCTGAAACCTTGACCATTTGGCCATCTTTTTGTGCGTAGATTTCGTAGCGCGTCACAACACCATTTCCACCACCTGGACGTGGGAGATACGTCAAGCCATTGACTTTTTCTGCTTCTTTCAAGGTCATAGTAAGAGTGTATGGCGCAGTGTCACCAGTCCATTTAGTATGCCAGAAGGTATTTGGATCATTGTCAAAGGCCTTTTCAACAGCGCCTTCAGTTGCGTTTCCTGGAAGTTGCTGACTGCTTGCGGTTGCTGTAATCTTATCATTTGAAATCAAGCGAGGATTTACAAATGGTTTGTCTGACAACTCTGCGCTATGCAAGATTCCTTTGAAACCACCGATGCTTTCAAGCGGTAGAACCAAGCTATTGTGGGCAAAGCGAGGGTGGGCTGGATTTGCGATACGCTCAATCTTTTCACCATCTACATAGACTTCTGTAGATTGTGGTTTGGTCACAATAGAGATTTGATAACGTTTGTTCTTTTCAAGTTTTTTCTTGAATTGGATATGGAACTGTTCAAACTGGTAAGCAAGATAGCCGTCTTTATCAGCTAGATAGATACGGTTGTCCCCACTTGTTGAGAAGGTTTGTTCACCGTCTCCAGTGACAGTTACATCAAACTTCAAGACGTGACTTGGACCAACATCGCCAGCCAAGCCTTCGATACTGCTGTCTTTCTCAAAAGCCAATCCCTGCTCGCTTGTCTTCACCTTCTTGCTTGCATAGTTCTTGACTGTTTCAGGATTGATAGTAAACAAGTCGCTTTGATCAATCTCTTTATCAGGATTTGACTGTGGCGCATAAGGGCTCGTTGGTAGGGTGCGTTCTGCAAAGGTCGCAGCTGCACGGTCAGATCCCCAAGTGCGCTCCGCAGTGGTTTGCATGCTCTTGAAGAAGCGTTTAAAGATATCATAAGAGGTCAAACCGGTCTCATGAAGGTCGATATTATCATTCCAAACTGCGTGACCACCACCAAGGATACTTGGATGAGAAGCTGGTAGAAGTGGACCGCCACCTGTTCTAAAATCATTTGGTGTCCAGCTATTGTACTGACGTTCGTAGTTAGCATAGTCCCCGTAGGCTGCTTGACTATTGCTTCCACTTGGCACACTATAGGTCGGTACATCCGTGATATTGATAATCTTAGCTCCCTGAGCAATGGCTTCATTTGGTCGTTGCCATCCGATACTCCAGATATCAACCTCTACTCCGTTCCAATCAACAGGAGTGTTCCCACGTTTCGCACTGAGTGAGCCCCAGATACGAGGGGTGTAACCTTTAGACTTGATATATTGGGTCAAATCATTGACATAGCGACGGTAACTTTCTCTGCTGCCATAGTATTCATCCGTTCCGATATGAACAGTTGATACCCCATGAAGCGGTGCATCTGGACCATCGAGGAGTTTGTCATAAACTGATTTGACAAATTTAAGAGTTTCTTCGTACTTGTTATCCAAGTCTAGCATGGCTACGCGCTCAACATTGTGCTTGCCTGCATAATCGCTCAAACTACCTTGATACATAAGGTCTGGGCGGACTTTGACAAAGGACAAGGCGTGACCTGGTGTGTCAATTTCTGGTACTAGGTTGATATGCAAAGCCTTGGCAAGTTTAATCAGATTTTGCATTTCTTCCTTGGTATAGTGCTCATCTGATGTCAATTTTTGACCATTCTTACCGACAATGTCTGTCTCCACACGGAAACCAGTCTTGGCATGTTCAAGAACATACTTGAGTTGTTCTTCTGGTGTTAAGCTCTTACCTGCCAAGTGTTCCTTAAGGAAGATATAGTTATCGTTGAGGTGCAACTGCAAGTCGTTCATCTTGTAGTAGGCCATGTTGAGCATGATGTCTACAAGGGTGTCATAAGGGATAAATTTACGACCTGTATCCAACATAAAGCCACGGTGGCTGAAACTTGGGAAATCACGAATTTCGCCATTTTGGAGGTTACTTTCTCCCATTTGAAGAAGAGTACGAGTGGCGTAGAAGGCTCCTGTGTTTGTGGCAGCTTCGATGGTAATCACATCATTTTGGATAGTGATGCCATACCCTTCTTTACCATAACCCTTGTTTTCAACTTTTTTAAATTCGATTCGTTTTTGAGCCTGCTTGTCACCTGTTGCTAGTTCCAATCCACGGCTGGCAAGGTCTGACTGATAGAAGGTTGCAGCCTGATCAAAGCCAGAATCTCCTGTCGCAAGGACTGTATCTGAAGTGATAGAAGATTGGCCTTCTTTTCCATACCATTGTTGAACAGCTGGTGCTACTTTTGGTTTCACACCCACACCTTCGTCCTGATGTAAGCCCTTGATGACTACTTCAAACTCTTTGGTAAAGGTATGACTGTCTCTGATTTGCTGCACCATAACCTTAACGCGTTGATCTGTCAGAGGTTTATGGATACGATTTTGAAGGTCAATCACACCTTGCTTGTTGCTTCCGATAAGGCTAACTTTCCCTGGTAAAGTTGGTAAGACAAGAGACTGTCCATCTTCTGCTACTGTTAGTTCGGTTACTTGGCGGATATCCGTTACCTTACTTGTATCAGGAATATTCGAATAAGCTCGAATTTCTTGGATACCAACGTTTCTCCAGTTCATTGTACCAGCTTGGTAGTCATTAATCTCTAATTTGAGGTACTTAGCTTGAATACTTTCAGCTAGGTCAACTTTCTCATCTAAAACAGGTTCTCCAGTTTTGGTATGAGCTAGTTTCCATTGTTTTTCTCCATTAGCGCCCACGTCTTCTTGACCTGCATAGTAGAGACTCCAAGATTTGATATTAGGGTCATTTTGCCCATTACGAAGACGACGATCCCAGTCAATTTCTACATGTTTGATCAAGGTAGTCTTTGGCAGAGTTAGTTCAAAAGTTGGTTTTGGTACATCTTTGTCTGTAGCCCAACGAGTATTGTCATCTCCATCGATAGCTTTATCCGCAGTAAAGTTGGTACCAGTCTCATGGTTGCTTGCCTGAGCAGTAGCACCCTCGAGATGGTTGACATCTTCTCTATCTTCGATTGTCTTTTCAGCTGGTTTTACTGCTGGTGTAGGGGTTTCCGCAGCTTGTTTATCTGCCTTTGGTGTTTCAACCGGTTTCGGCGTTTCTGCTGGTTTGGGACTTGCAGGACTTGTCTCTGGTTTTGCCTCTTCACTTGTTGCAGGATTGGTTCCCTCATCAGTCGCTGGAGTTTCTTCATGACTTGCTTCTGTTGCAGCTTCTGCATCCGCTTTTTCAAGCGCAGCGGCTAAATCATCTGGTAACTTATCCAGGGCTTGAACATGAGTGATACTTCCCTCTGTCTCTGAAGGTGTTGCTGTTTCTGCCGCCTGAACCATATTGGCGCCAAAGATACTAGCACCAATCATAACGGAGGCTGCACCGATTGCAAATTTTCTTATACTAAAGTGACAGCGTTTCTCAAAAAAATGTCTATCCATCTTTCTCCTATTCCTTTCATCCGCATACATGAGTAAGCGGTATCATTTCTCCTTTGAAAAAGGAGAGAACCAAGAGGTCCTCTCCGGCTGTTTGTTCCTTTTTGATTCAAGTTGCTTTGAACTGCTGAAATCAAATTTCATTAATCTTCTTTACGTTTTGTCGCAAGAACTGCAGCAGATAAAGCGATGCTCACACTTGCCAAGAAGAGGGCTGCTTCTGAACCATGTTCTCCTGTAGCAGGAAGTTTCCCTTCTTTATCTTCCAGAGTTTTAGCATCAGCTACTGGGCTTGGAGTGAGCGGGTACTCAGGTTTTTCAACTGTTGGAGCTGCTTGTTCTCCAGCAGTAGCCAATACACCTGTGTAGGCTGGTTTCTCGTTTACCAAGGCTTGGACCGCATTGACTCCACCTTTGTATTCTGGTAATTCGTGAACCAAGGCTTCAACCGCATTAACGCCGCCTTTGAACTCAGGGACTTCATGTACAGCTGCTTCAACCGCATTAACGCCGCCCTTGAACTCAGGAACCTCATGTACAGCTGCTTCTGTTGCATTGACGCCGCCTTTGAACTCAGGTACATCAAGAACTGGTGGTTGTTCTTCACCCTTGCTACTTGTTGGAGCATCTGGTTTCGTAGCAGAATCTTTTAATTGGTTGAGATAGTCTGCGAAGTAGGCAACCATTCTTGCCGTCAAGAGGTGGTTATCCGTCGCATATTTCATGCTTGCCTGAACGCTAGCTACTTCCTCTTGATTGTCTTTGTCTGTTAATTTCTGCGCCTTAGCCAAAGCTGCTTCATAGCCAGACATGTCAAGTGGTGTTTCTGCTACCTGTGGACGGGTAAAGATGAGTTCCGCTGCAGATTGGTATTTATCGCCACCATCTCCGTAAGTCTTGGTACCAGTAAGGACAATTTTCTTAGCCTTGATTGTCTTGCCAAAATCAATGTCTTTTGGCTTGTTGTTATCTGGCCAATCAGTTACAGTGAAAGTATGTTCCTTACCAGACTCATCTGTCACAACCAGTTTTACATCACGCAAGTTACCATTCGATCCTGAGCCACGTGGAATATAGCGAAGTCCTGTGATTTCAGTTGGTTCTTTCAAGACCATGGTTGCAGGCTTGCCTACATCTCCGCCATTCCAAGATGTATGCCATAGACTAGACACATTGCCATCAAAGGCATTCTCTAGACCTTCACCTGGTTGAGATGGCGCATCCAAACTTTCAAAGTCTTCTGCTACTAAGGCTGTTTTCTTCTGAACCAAAGCATTCTTCAAGGCTTCAATCTTGGCAATCTCTGCACGCGCTTCTTCTACGCTAATGTCATCATCTGCTTGGCTGAGGTTAAAGACCGCCTCTTTCAAAGCATCCATAGACTCTTTCGTGTAGTTAGTCATGGCAACCGTTGGCAAGTAGTTTTTCAGAGCATTTTCTGTCAACATCTTACCTGTTAGCGTAATTTCCTCGATGTGAAGATTGTCCATCATGAAGTCATTGTAACCACGGAAGTTGGCATTTCCGCCAGCATCTCCACGAGTATTGCTTGCATTTCCAGTTGAGTAGATACCTACCCAAGTATCGCCTGTTTCTGCACCTGTCACGAGGAAGGTTGCCTTCTTGGCTTTCTTAGAATCCGTCCAAGTATTTGGCAATTCATGCATTTCCAAGTTGCTTGCTTGGCTACCACGACGACCTGACTGGAATTCTCCCTTACCGACTACAAAGGCATAGGTATTGTCAGAGCCTGCTTCGTATTCAAAGGTTACACGGTAAGTCTTACCTGCCTCAAAGCGGAAGTTTTGTGGGATTGTTTGGTAAACCAAGTTACGACGGCTCACTAGTCCATTGGTCTTCAATGACCAATTTCCTTCGATAACATCATCAACTTTCTTACCGTTCCAACCACGCTGTGTATATGGATCGTGTTTTTCAGACAAGTGAGTGCGGTTGTCTTCGACACCTTCGACACCACCTACTACAAATGGGAAGATACCTTGAGCTACATTTTCAAAGTCTTGTTTGAAGGTTCCTTTACCTGTATCATGCTTGTCTCCGTACATGCTTGAATTATTTTCAAAGGTACGAATTTCATCAAAGTATGTTGCTTCATCACCAGCTTCACGACTCAATGTCAGAGTGACATTTGATACATCTGAACCTGTTGTAAAGAAGGCATACATATTTTGGAAGTAACTTGTATCATCAACTGTAGCATTTTCACGACGATTGTTATGAGCATATGCTTTGATATAGTTGAGAGCGAGTGACTTATTAGTATAAGTAGTCACTTCTTTCTCGCCAGTATTCACTGTGATACTTGCCTTAGCATTACTACGGTTATCGACACCAACATAAACCGCATACTTGGTATTTGGTTTCAAGCCAGTCAGTTTCTGAGTAAGGCTGACCTTGCTCTTATTGCCTTGGATACGAAGCATTTCATTTGCGCCTTGTGATTTGACAATTTCTGCCTTAGAAGCATCACCAGAAATGGTCCAGTGTTTCAAAGTTCCACTGTTAAATCCTTGGTCGTAGATGTGCATGCCTTCGCTCCATGACATTTCAGGATTGGTTTGTTTTGAACGGTAAAGAACGTATGGTTGATTTGCTAGAAGGTCTAGGGTAATCTTGCCATCTTTTACAGTTAGTTCTTGCTCTTCTGTCTTACCTTGGTCAGTTAGCTTGTAAAGGTAAACCTTGCTATTTGCCCAATCGCTTGGAAGTGTCCAAGTTGTTGCACCAGCTTGCGTATTGAAGTAGTACATTTTTTCCTTATCAGTAGGAAGTTTCTTACCATTTGCATCCCAGTTCCAAGGAGTCAAGTAAGCTGAACCATCTTGGATGACACGTCCGTTGAGCGTTACTGTACGTTCGCGGTATTGCGGGCTATTGACATCGTTTGACTTACGAGTCACAACAACCTTGTTACCTGCTGCATCGACTAGCTCAACCTTCATTTCTGGAGTCCATTTATAGGTGCTACCGTTATCAGACATGGTAACTGGTGTACCATTTTCCCATTTACTTACAGTGAAGTGTTGGAAGTACTTAGTCATGACGTCATGGGCAAAGAGGTTAGTCACGTAGCCATTGTAGTCGCTTCGTCCTTGCCAGCCTTCAAAGTCTTTCATGCTGTAGCCACCTAGAAGTGGGTAGTTGGCTGCACCACCGTAACTTCTGTAGTCCCCAACCCATGAATCTTTTTGGTGGTTGCGGATAAAGCGTGTGATGGCACTGTTGATACCTTTATTAGTGTAGCCACCATAGGTCAAGTCAGCTGCCCAGTGTTGGAAGGTAGAGTCGTATTCACCACCATGACCCCACTCGATCGCAAAGCGCCAGCCTTGTTTGTTAATTTCTTTAGCAAGAACGTGGGTAGCCCAGGCACCGTTATCACCTGATTGACCATTTCCCCAAACGTCCACATAGATAAAGTCGAGTCCATCACCAAGTTTTTTCTTCAAGTCTTCCCAGCGAGCCAAACGTCCATGCGCCAAGTCATAAGCAGCATCAATGTTGATACCTTGGTCTAGCCAGTTCCAGCCGTAGCTGTAGCTTCCATCTGGATTCTTACGAAGAATACTTTCATTAAAGTATTTAGACTCAGGATAAGTCTCAGAAGCATTCACGTGGATACCTAGATGAGCTCCATATTTCTTCGCTTTCTCGATCAAGGCCTTGAAGTCTTCAACACCACCAATACGTTTACCAATATCAGCATAGTTCAAGTGACCAGAGTCATGACCTTCACTACCATATCCTTTAAGGAGAACACCTTGCCCAAGACCATCTGTGTGGAGATTGATTTTCTTAATACCATCCAAGGTCATAAGGAATGGGTTTTGTGCTTGAGAACCAAAGTTCATCGCGATACGGTAAGCAGTGATATCCTTGACTTTTTCCCAACCTTGAGGGTTGTTCATGATGCTACGATAAGCAATGGCACCATCTTGCCAGTCGACTTTGTTGTCAGCATTGGCATCTTCGGTGATAACAACCTTGGCACTTGGAAGTTCCTTCGTGTATTCTGGGAAAACAATGCCCTTATAAGCCTTTTCCCATTGCCATTCAGAGCTGTGAATTCCGACATAGTTGGCATTTCCAACTGTTTCTTTATAGGCTGTCAAACGAGTCCAGTCATTCGAACCACCACCATAGCTGTTTTGAGAATTGCTCCAAACACCTGCAGCAAGCTTATCTGTAGAAACAAATCCATACATGTAACCCTTAGCCAAATCCTTCATTGGATTGGTTACATCGATATGATCATCTCCGCTGACATGGGTATTGTTTGACATGGTTGCCCCATCAAACTTAGCACCAGCTTGATCACTTGAAACAGAGACTAAAGCATTGCCAAGGAAACTAATCGTAGAGAGCAATTTTCTTTCGTCATCAATCTTTTGACCTGGAGTGACTTGATTGTGATTGACAATCTTGGTCACATCAAAATGCAATTGATTATCCACAACTTGCAGACGAACTGTCATTTCCGCATTGATTAAGTGAGCATCATCGCGAAGCTTCATCACGTACTCTGCTGTTGTCTCATTGATTTTCTTATAAGTGACTTCAGGAGTGATTCGGTGGTTATTGATAAAGACTTGGTTGAACTGTTGCACCTGTCCTGGCAAAGTATGTCCATTCAAGGTGTATTCCTTGACACGAGGGAAGGCTTGGTCAATCACTGCCTTGAGGACCTTAGACTGGATCGTATCATAAGTCACCTTGCTATCATCAACAGCCGGACCTGTTTCTTTCTGGGCAGGAGTATCATCCGCTTTTACACCTTCTTGATTGTCTGTTTTAACGCTGACAACCGTACGCTCATTGCCATAGGAACCAGCTTTTAGGACGATTTTCTTCTCATTTTTGAGAGTTTCATTAACAGCTGCTGGCAAAGTGACCGTATCAAAGAGTTTCTCATCATTATTCGTTGCATTGAGTTGTCCATCTGACTTGAGGGTAATTGATAGGCGGTTAGTTGATCCTGTCTCAGGCGCTGCTACACGTCCCCCCTTATACCAGGTGCTATCGGTTGGAGATTTATACTCCCAGAACCAGCCATCTTTATCATAACCAACAAAAACATTGTTCTTGGTATCTTTAAATTTCAAGAAGACACCAAAACGTGATTTGCCCTTTTCAGAATCATCTTTGAAGGTTAAATCAACCGTCGCATTTCCATTAGCATCAACTGTCAATCCTTGTTTTTCAAACAAGGCTGGTTTGCCATCATTGTCATTTTGGGCCGTTGAAGACAGTTGATTGTAGCGAACACCCTTTTCTTCACGAATAGTGACTGTTCCTTGTTGCTCTTTATTCGCTACTGTTTGCCATTCAGGAGTCACTGTCTTAGGTGTTTCAGGTTTAGCAGCTGCAGTTTTATCCTCTTTTGGTTTTTCTTCAGCCGGTTTCTCTTTCTCTTCCAAGTCGGCTGGTTTCACACTTGAAATTCCCTGCATATGGTCTTGGATCCATTTTAGTTGAGCTGGTGAGAAGAGAATGCCTCCGCTCCGTTTTCCAACTACACCATTTTGGTGCACACCGACTAGTTTTCCTTCTGTATCAAAGATACCGCCGCCACTAGCACCCGGTTTTCCTCCCTGGTAACCAATCCCTTGGACACCTTCCCCGTATGGTTCCGCAAAATCAACTGTAGTATTGACAATCGGATTCAATTTCCCTTCTGGATAACCAAAGACATGAAGCTTATCTCCGATTTTCTTAACAACTGGCTTTTTAGTTACTTCAACAGGCGTATTTTCTAGAACTGTACGCAATCTCACAAGGGCCAAATCATTTTTGAATCCTTTCAGATAGCCTTCACGATCCCAATGAATAATATCTTTCTTGCTAAACTTGACATCTGGCAATCCTGGATATGAGATGCTATAGATATCTCCATCCCCCTGGTCATTATCCACAACCTTACGGATATTGCCGTCTTGGCTATCCTTGATAAAGTTATGAGAAACCGTCAAGACAAGGTCTTTAGCAACGACAATACCGCTACCTTCTCCTGATGGCGTCTTGATCTTAACAGTCGCGCCATAGTTTAATTCTCCATTGGTCGTTTTAGCCACATCTTCTGGGACGAGCTTTCCAGTATCTTGGGCCAATTGATCCTTGTCAACTTCGCGCCCATTGTCTTCAGCTTTCTCCAACTTATCTTCTAATTCTTTTGGCAGATTGCTTGGCTTTTCAGACTTTTCTTTTTCTTGAGCCAACAACTCTTCTTCTGTTTGAGGGCCTTCAGTAGTTTCAGCTGAACCAGGATTCTGAGCGGCAGCTTCCTTGTCAAAATCGTGCCCCTCATCACTAGCCTTCTTATCCAAATCAGCTAGTTCACTCGGCAAATTATCTGTTGAACCAACTCTTGCTTGATCAGCTAATACTGGGCTAGCTGCGAAGAAAGTCGCTCCAATCATCACCGAAGCTACTCCAAGCGTAAATTTACGAATACTGAACTTACAGCGTTTTTCAAAAAATCGTTTATCCATGAACTCCTAAATCCTTTCATTTTCCAGTAAGCGTTTACATTTCTTTTTTAAAAAATACTCCTTTCTCTGAAAGTGCTAAGCTTAACTGTTATAAATAAAAAATAATTGTACTTTTAATATAACAAATAAAAGGGCAGAAAGCAATAGGAAATAGGTAAAATTCACTAAAATTTTCTCTTTTCTGAAAAATCCTATCTCTAATCATTCAGGGACTTATACCAAGATAAAAAAGGACTTAACCATCATATCGATGGCTAAATCCTTTACTTTTTTAAAGTTATTTCACATGGTTTGCGAGTTCTTCTTGGGCCTTTTTATTTGACTCTTCTTTTTCTTTTAACCATTTTTCTTGAGCTTTTTGGTATTCTTCTGTTGTCACTGCCTTATCTTGTACTTCTAGATATTTGTACAAAAGGGCTTCACTCATACCCTTGTTACCAGAGTATGCAAATGGAAGTGTAAATGATACCATCTTAGACAACATTGGACGACCAGTTTGAGAAGTTGTTGGGATGAGCAAGGCACTGTCTGTCAACCAAGCTTGGGCAGCAGCATATTTCTCATAACGTTTTGAAACATCAGTGGTTTCTTCACCAGCTTCCACAACCATTTTTTCGTAATCTTCTAAACCAACTTGCTTAGCCGCAGCGTTGTTTGTCCCAGAATCAAATCCTAGATATGTTTTCGTATTTTCTCCTACAGAAGGCTTGATAATATCAAGATAAGTAGATGGATCGATATAGTCTGGAGACCAACCCACGTTATCTGAGATATCCCAGTCTTCTCCAGCCGCAGTTTCAGCGAAGTAGGTAATGTTTTGAACATCATCTTTTTGGAGCTGTTGGATGTCGATAACCACATTATCTGATCCTAGATTTTCTTCAACTGACTGTTTAAAAGATTGAACACGTTGAACTTTTGTTGTATTGGTTTGATCTACAGGCATATCCAAGTGGATTGGGAATTTCACACCTTCCGCTTGAAGGGCCGCCTTAGCTTTAGCGAACTCTGCTTTGGCTTTGTCAGGATTGTAGAGTCCATCTTGGGCATCATCCAAGTTTACGTTGCTCCACTCATCTCCATAGGTCACCAATTTTTACTTAACTAATTCCCCAAAGTTTTTCCCATCTGCCTGTACAAATGTAGGAGGAACAAATAAGTTACGAAGCAGTTTAGTAGCCCCGCTTGCACCATTTACTTGAGAAGCGTAGGCTGTTCTGTCAAAACCAAATGCAATAGCTTGACGGAAGTCCTTATTCAAAAGTGCCTTCTTGGTTGATACTTTTTCCTCATCTGTTGTCTTAGAAGTGTACTTATAAGACTGGCGATCGATATTTGTGCCTACTAAATAAGTAGTAGAATCTTGTTGGGTATAAACGATATTGTCTTTGAATGTTTTTTCAGTCTCTGAGTAACTAGCACTTGTTGGGAAGAGGCGAGCCATTGTAAAGCTACCGTCTTTGAAAGCTTCAGTTGGCTTATTAGTATCTTGACCATCCCAGAAGGATAATTTCACTTTATCAAGATGGACATTGTCTTTGTCCCAATAGTTTGGATTCTTTTCGAACTCGACTGATGATTTGGCTACGATTGATTTGAGTAAGAATGGTCCATTATAGAGAATACTGCTTGGGTCCGTACCTTTAGCAAAGTCATCCCCTTTAGAGTTCAAAAATTCTTCATTAACAGGAGCCAGAACACCCATTGTTGTCTTAGAATTCCAGAAACTTTCTGGCTTGTTCAATGTGTATTGAACGGTATAATCATCAAGAGCTTTGATTCCTACTTGAGAAAAATCTGTAATTTCTCCTTTGACATAGGCATCCAATCCCTTGATAGATTCCTGAACCAGGTAAAGACCATCTGATTTCTTATCAGCAGCATACTTAAGACCAGTTACAAAGTCTTGAGCTTTAACTTCTGCATACTCCTCACCTTCAGATGTATACCATTTTGCATCCTTTCGGAGTGTATACGTGTAAGTCAATCCATCCTTAGATACAGACCAATCCTCAGCCATAGATGGTACAAAATTCCCATAGCGGTCATTTTCAAGTAAGCCATCAATAACGTTGCTAGTAATATTTGCTGTAGCTGCCTTACCAGTTGTCAAATAGTTTAGGTTATCAGGATCCGTTTCGTAAATGTATGAGAATGTTTTCTCACCTTTAGCATTTGAACTTGATCCAGAGCAAGCCGCAAGAGTCGCAGCTGCCAATAACGTCACACCCGCAAGGGCAAGTAGTTTTGAACTTTTCATTGTTTTCTCCTTTAAAACTTTCACCCCATTATAGTCCCTTTTCAGAAACATGTCAATATAATTTTCAGAATTTTTGAATTAATTTGGTAAATTCTGAAAAATAAGTTTTCTATTATAAAATTATGATTCTCTAATACTATATTTTTATATCTTAAACCAGCAAAACAAGGACCGAAAATCAGATTTTTTATCATTTTTTTGCTATGATTAGATAGAAGAAAAGTTAAGGAGAAGACAATGATATTAATTACAGGTGCAAATGGTCAACTCGGTACCGAACTACGTTATTTACTAGATGAACGAAATGTGGACTATGTTGCCGTGGATGTGGCCGAAATGGATATCACCAATGCTGAAATGGTTGAGAAAGTCTTTGCCGAGGTTAATCCAACTCTGGTCTATCATTGTGCAGCTTATACTGCTGTTGATGCGGCAGAAGATGAGGGAAAAGAACTGGATTTTGCCATCAACGTAACTGGAACTGAAAATGTAGCCAAGGCCTCTGAGAAATACGGAGCTACTCTGGTCTATATCTCGACAGACTATGTCTTTGATGGGAAAAAACCAGTAGGACAAGAATGGGAAGTCGATGACCTACCTGGTCCGCAGACAGAGTACGGGCGTACCAAGCGAATGGGTGAGGAACTCGTTGAAAACCTTACGTCACAGCATTATATCATCCGCACTGCTTGGGTCTTTGGAAATTATGGCAAAAACTTTGTCTTTACCATGCAAAATCTTGCTAAAACCCATAAAACTCTCACTGTTGTCAACGACCAACACGGCCGCCCAACTTGGACACGTACCTTGGCTGAGTTCATGACCTACCTGACTGATAATCAAAAAGAGTATGGCTACTACCACTTATCAAATGACTCCACTGAAGATACCACTTGGTATGACTTCGCTGTCGAGATTCTTAAGGACAGTGATGTTGAAGTGATTCCAGTAGACTCCAGCAAGTTTCCTGCCAAGGCTAAACGCCCCCTCAACTCAACCATGAGTTTAGCCAAAGCGAAGACCACAGGTTTCGTCATTCCAACCTGGCAAGATGCCCTTAAAGAATTTTATAAACAAGAAGTAAGAAAATAAAAGTTTATGACATATATAAAAAGCAAGAGGCTTTAAATTCTCTTGCTTTTTAGTATCTGATTATTTAATCACTTGTTGCGTCTTGGCATAGTTAGCTTCGACTGCTTCTTTTTCTGATTTCCACCAGTCTTGGTTATCCGTGTACCACTTGATGGTCTCTTTGAGACCTGCTTCAAAATTGGTAAACTCTGGCTTCCACCCTAGTTCATAACGAAGCTTGCTAGCGTCGATAGCATAGCGAAGGTCATGGCCGGCACGGTCTGTCACATGGTCATAAGCATCAGCTGGTTGCCCCATTTCCTTGAGGATGAGTTCTAGGACTTCCTTATTGTTCTTCTCACCATCCGCACCAATCAAGTAGGTTTCCCCGATTTGACCTTTGGTTAGAATCGTCCAAACACCTGATGAATGATCATTGGTGTGAATCCAGTCACGGACATTCTTACCTTCACCGTAGAGTTTTGGCTTGATACCGCTCAAGATATTGGTGATCTGGCGCGGGATGAACTTCTCGATGTGCTGGTAAGGACCATAGTTATTTGAACAGTTGGAAATAGTCGCTTTGACACCAAATGAGCGCACCCAAGCTTTGACAATCAAGTCTGAAGCCGCCTTGGTTGATGAGTAAGGAGAGCTGGGATTGTACTTGGTTTCAGCCGTAAATTTCTCACCTGGACCTTCTCCATGACCTGGCAGATCTTCACGCAAAGGCAGGTCCCCATAGACTTCGTCAGTCGAAACATGGTGGAAACGAAGGTCGTATTTACGTGCTGCTTCCAAAAGAGTGTAGGTCCCGATGAAGTTGGTATGGATAAAGGGACTCGGATCATTGAGCGAGTTGTCATTGTGACTTTCTGCCGCATAATGAACGATAGCATCCGCTTCAGCTGCCAGCTTGTCTACCAAGACTGCATCAGCAATATCTCCAACAACCAACTCAACACGATCACCTATAATTTCTTCAATATTGGCACGATTACCCGCATAAGTCAGCTTGTCCAGTACTGTCACATGGACGTCTGGAAAGTTATTATAAACATAATGAACAAAGTTAGAACCGATAAATCCTGCTCCACCCGTCACGATGATATTTTCGTATTCAGTCATTTTTATTCCTTAACCTTTTTACAAATCTTCTTTTCTTAGTGGTTTGACATCCTTAAGCAGTGGATGATGTTTATCTGCTTCCGAAACTTCTGCTTCTGCTAGGTTTTCCCACTGGATGCCCAAGGCTGGATCTGCATAGTTGACAAAGGCATATTTAGGCTTGAGTTCAAGTGCCCAGTAGTCATTGACCAGATAGCTATAAGAAACTGTATCCGAGAGGACTTGGAAACCATTGGCCACGCCACGAGGGACAAAGATTCCCTTACTTGCATCAATCTCGGTCTGATAAACATTTCCAAAAGTCTCACCTTCACGTAGGTCAACCCAAGAACCCAGAACCTTGCCACCATCTGCTACTGAGATGTACTTGTCCCAAGGTTCAGCATGGAGTCCTCGAAGAACATTTTTACGAGAAAAGCTGACGTTATTTTGCAGTTTTCCTTCAGCAAAGAAGCTTTCAGGAAAACCAAGCGGTAGCATCTTTTCTTTCTGAAAATTTTCCTTAAACCAGCCACGATTGTCTCCATGAACTGGAATGTCAAACTCTAACATACCTGGAATGGCATCAATCTTGTGCACTGCAAGTGTTTTGCCGAAAAAATTATCTGTCATCTAGATTTCTCCAATTAAACGAAGCAAGTATTGCCCGTATTCATTCTTCTTGAGAGGTTGCGCCAACTTCAGCACATCTTCGCGGCTGATATAACCCATTCGGTAGGCAATTTCTTCCAGGTTGGCAACCTGAACATTTTGCATCCTTTGAACCGTTTCGATATATTGGGAGGCCTCTAACAGGCTCTCATGCGTCCCTGTATCCAGCCAGGCAAAACCACGCCCCATAACTTCAACTGACAAATCCCCACGCTTCAAATAAGCATTGTTAACATCTGTGATTTCCAACTCGCCACGAGCACTTGGTTTGATCTGTTTAGCAATCTCCACAACGTCATTGTCATAGAAATAAAGACCTGTCACTGCATAGTTAGAGCGAGCATTCTCCGGTTTTTCTTCTATGGAAATAGCATTCATGTCTGTATCAAACTCGACCACACCAAAACGCTCTGGATCCTTCACTTGGTAGCCAAACACAGTCGCACCCTTCTCTTTCTTGGCTGCCTTTTGAAGCATTTTGCTCAAACCAGGCCCATGATAGATATTATCGCCCAAGATCAAAGCAACACTATCGTCGCCGATAAATTCTTCACCGATAAGAAAAGCCTGAGCAAGTCCATCGGGACTAGGCTGTTCCGCATAGGAAAGCTTGATCCCAAATTCGGAGCCATCCAAGAGCAGATCCTTAAAACGGGGTAAATCCTGTGGTGTTGAGATAATCAAAATGTCCTTAATCCCAGCCAACATCAAGGTTGACAAAGGATAGTAAATCATGGGTTTATCATAAACTGGCATCAGCTGTTTTGACGCAGCTCGAGTAAGTGGGTACAGGCGCGTTCCCGAACCACCCGCAAGAATAATACCTTTCATAATAGGCTTCCTTTCTGGCTAATTACCTATCCTATATTATATTTCATTTTGTCCCAAATTCCCTAAGGAATTTACTTCAATTTGGATAAGGCAGCTTTTAAATAGGCTCCGTCTCGAAGAGCAGCTCCAACTTTCCTAGCTTGTTCTGAAAGTTCCTTGTAGTCTTGAAGTGTCAAATCATCTAGTACTTTTTGGAGGTCGTGTAGAGAATCAACTGCTAGACCACACTGTTTATCCAGAACAAAATGTGCGAGAGCCGACTCTTTCCAGACTATTAGGGGAAAACCTGAAGCTAAGTAGAGAGAGGCCTTGTGCGAGTTGTTAAAGCGTAGATAGTTTCCGTAAGAACCTTGGCAGGTCTCTGAGCTGTCTCCGTCCCATACCAAACCAAAACTACCTTCAAGAGCAGCGGGGAGGTCATCTGGCATAAAGGAACCAAAGTAGCTAGTGTTTTTCAATGCACGACTTTCATCGTAGCCCACCCCATACAAGTTATAGGCGGGCTGGTCTGGCAAGTTATAAAGATAACCTGACTTTGCAGGATTCAAATTTCCAGCTACGATAATAGGTTGGTCTTTTTGAGGAAGAGTTTGTACCTCAAAGTTAGGAATCAGATAGTCAAAAATCTCCAAACTAACCATTTTATCTGCTGGCACTCCTTGACCTACCAGAACTTTCTTCATGATATCGTTATGAACGATAATGCCATCCACTGACATCAAAGCTTTCTTTTCCTGGAAGTAATTGCGCACTTTATGACGGAATTTCACTTCCGAACCTGCTGCATGACGCAAGGTTTCAATATCATGGATCAACAGATAGAATTTTGCTCCTCTTTTTTGCGCCTGCTTGATGAGTTGTGAGATGAAAAATGTATGGTGGATAATAGGGAACTGAATCACCAATTCATCTCCAGCTCCCAACTGATCAAACACAGACTTGGTCGCACGATATTTGTGTTGTTGAGCTTTAAAGAAATTCATCTTATACCAATTCTCAACCTTGAGCTCCAAGCCCTCATAACCCTCTGAGATTAGAATAGCTTCCACGTCATTTCGTGCCTTACTCCCTGCATTCTTTTCGTGTGCATTATGCAGAAATGAATCTTTCAGATAATATTTCACCTTTTCTCCCCTTTATCCGTGATGTTCTTAGATACTCCCTAGTTCTTCTTCTACCACATCCAATGCACGTTCAACAGTCACGTGCATATCATAGTATTTATAATCTGCCAAGCGCCCACAGAAAATAACTCGCCCATTTTTCTCAGCTTCTGCTAGATACTGCTCATAAATTGCATTGTTTTTGGCATCATTGATTGGATAGTAAGGTTCATCTCCTCTTTTCCAATCTGCTGGATATTCACGAGTAATAACGGTCTTGGCTTGAGTCCCAAACTCAAAATGTTTGTGTTCGATGATTCGCGTATAGGGAATATCACGTTCAGTATAGTTGACTACAGCATTTCCTTGATAATTTTCTTGATCCAAAATCTCATGCTCAAAACGGAGACTACGATACTCTAGTTCACCAAACTTGTAGTCAAAGAACTGATCAATCATCCCTGTGAAGACAATCTTAGTTGCTGAAGCCTCCAAGTTCTCACGATCAGCAAAGAAATCTGTATTGAGCTCTACTTCGATTCCTTCCAACAACTTTTCGATGATGACATTGTAACCACCAATTGGAATCCCTTGGTAACGGTCGTTGAAATAATTATTGTCATAAGTCAATCGAACTGGTAAACGCTTGATGATAAAGGGTGGTAGTTCAGTAGCAGAACGCCCCCATTGCTTTTCGGTGTAGCCCTTGATTAGCTTTTCATAGACATCCGTACCAATCAACTTAATGGCTTGTTCCTCTAAGTTTTTAGGCTCAACATCTTGCATGTGTGTCGTCTGCTCAGCAATCTTGTCCTTGACTTCTTGGGGTGTCTTTGTCCCCCACAAAGCATAGAAAGTATTCATGTTAAAAGGCAGATTGTAAAGATGTCCTTGATAGTTGGCAATAGGAGAATTGATGTAATTGTTAAACTCTGCAAACTGATTGACATAATCCCAGACCTCTTTATTGGATGTATGGAAGATGTGAGCTCCATACTTGTGGACATTGATTCCTTCAACAGATTGGCAATAGATATTCCCACCAATGTGTTCTCGTTTATCAATCACCTTCACCTTCTTGCCACGTTTGTTAGCTTCGTAGGCAAAGATTGCACCTGACAAGCCAGCACCGACAATCAAATAATCGTACATAAAATCTCCTTATTTCTTTAAAACACTTTTTAGTTCTTGAAAATCCAAGACACGTAAGAGCAAAATCAAGCCACCATAGACTAGGAAACCAAGTACAGCATAGATTAAGACATTCACAACAGACGAGAAGTGCATGAAAGCTTGTGCAGAATACAGGGCGCCGTACATCAGTAGTGCTGCTAGAAGTATTTTTAGCATGGATGGTAGAATCTTGACCTCTTTTAGATACGAACGTGTAAAGTAGAGTTGAATCAGCCAGACCAAACCTTCAGTCGCAACAGATACAATTGAAGCTCCAATATAGCCCAGAGGCGGGATTAAGAGGAGATTCAAGCCCACACTAAAAACAGCTGGAATAGTTGTTGATAGCATAAATTCACGATTCTTATTGTGAGGAATCAAGATTTGAATTCCCATGATATTGGTCCAGCCAATAAAGAACATTCTAAAGGCCATGATGGCAATCGCATAGCGAGCATCTTGGAAGTCTTGCCCCAGGAAAAAATTAACAAAATCTTTGTTAACAATCAAAATCCCCGCAATCATCGGGAAGATAACCAAGTTATACACTAAGAAAGACATTTCATGTAACTTGTTAACCGCCTTTTGATTGCCTGATGAGAGGAGATTGGAGACCCGAGGCAACATGACACTACCTAGCGAAGTTACCAAGGTCAACAAAATATTCAATAATTTCAAGGCTTGATCATAGATCCCGACATCCTTGGTCGAAGACAAGGCACCTAACATAGTGCGATCTAGCGTGATGTAGAGCGAAATGGCAATCTGTGGCAGAAACAAGAGAATGACTGGTTTGATATGCTCTTTGGCATAGGCTATATCCAGATGCGGCTTGCGAATGTGCTCCCGAGCAGGAAGCCACATACTCAACTGACCTAGTAGATCATAGGCAACCAAGAGGATGATATACAAGTACAAGTCAGATGGTTTCTTAACAAATAGGAATATCGATACAACACCTAGAAGTTTGACCATTGTGTTACGAGCAGTGATTTTTTTGAAATCTTCTAACCCTTGAAAGAGCCAAGAGATATCAAAACCACGAGACAGCAAACTAAAGCCAAGAATATAAGCAATTGGATTGTTCATTGACGGTACAAGCAAACAAACAATTATATAAAGTATAACCGCTAAACAGGTTGAAAGGACTTGTAAACTGTAAATACCCCAGAAGGTCTTTTCAACTTCCTTACGATGGCCGGAAATTTCCTTAGTCCCATAATTGGCCACCCCAAGTTTCGCTAAGAGTATAAAGTAAGTTACTATTGAGTTGTAGTACCCATAGGAACCTAAGTCATTGGATGAGAAAACCCGAGTAATATAGGGTGTAGTAATGACTGGTAAAACGATTACTAACAGCTGATAAGAAAGATTATATAAATAATTTTTTAATACTTTCACAAGGAGTTCCTCGTTGTAGATTTCTTCGATTCAAATTCAATAACTGGCAAGGTTGCAAATAGAGTAAACATAAAAATATTATAAGACGGGCGAACCCAGAAGGCCTCAAACATACAGTTGACTGCTATTAAGGATAAGGCCGTCAATAGCAAATAATTCTTTTTGCGATAAAGTGACCAAGACCTAACTATGTATAACACGACCAATAAGAGAACTGGAATCATCCCATAGGTAAAGAGCATCTGAACGTAGGAAGAGTCTACATAGTCGTAGCTCAAAACGGATTCTGTACGCCCCCCATAACCGACAAATGATATGCCCCGAATCCCAAACCACTGCACTGCATATTTTTTTAGTGCCTCATGTCCTAGGTGTAATCTCATACTAAAAAAATTGTTTAGAGCCACATACATTGGATGAGACCAGGTAAATTTAGAAGAGAGATAAATCATTATTGAAGACGCTATACCAGCCGATAAAGGAAGTAAAGCAAAAAGCCGTCGCTGTTTATCATTTCGGAAATAAAAGTACAGAAAAATGAGCGCCATTACAGTAATAGAAGCGGCATTAAGCCTCGCATCGCAATATCGAATAATGAAATAAGCCAGACCAAATCCTAAGGCAGTCCGTAAAACAATGAATTTCTTTCTAAAGATATACGATATAGCTGTATATAGATAAAAACAGTGAGAAGCAAAATCAGTTGGATAAATAAAGCCAAATGAATTTCGAACAACGACTCCCGCAGATCGTGATTGGACAAATTGCAAGTTTGGAATAGCACCAATCACGGCCAAGAACACTATCAATACAATAAAAAACAAGGCTACAACAGAGTATATTTTAAGTACACTTTCCATCTCAGCCTTGTAAAGAAAGACAAGCAGAAACATATACATCAATGCATTAAGGTTCCCAGTCTTATAGTAAACCATGCCCCCAGCAAAAAGAAGAATTGGTGCAAAGATGAGATAGCTTATAGAGTAGTGATGAATATAAGCAAATCGCATAGCAAGTAACAGGACCGCAAAAAAAGGAACTACATTAGGAATATTAGGTAAAACAGGAGCTAACATAGACGTATTGATCATATCTATGGAGACAACCACTATTAAAACTGCTGCAATTAGCAATTTATCACGTTCTAACTTTAACATTTTCTTTTTCCTTTTCTTCTTTCATCCCTAACTCTTACTTAGGATTTTTTTAACTTTTTAAATTGATAATAGAGCCGCGGATACTTAGTAATTAAAACATAGAGGATCCTACGTTTCTTGCTAACTCTAGCATTCTTCAAGACAAGAGGCAAATAAGGCCTGGTTTTCTCCTGAAGTCTCTTGAATTCTACCGAATCCCCATCCTTAATCATCGTAAAGATAAGAAGACTTCCTGTAAAGAAGCGTGAAATGATGGCTTCTTGGAGTTCTGAACTCTCAGGATAGGTTGCATTCACAACCTCTTTTAAATGATCAATTGCTTCGTAAAACTCGTATTGTTTTGGCGTGAAAGCCGAGGCAGTAATGCTACCAGGTCTATGGTAATAATGGTAAATCGGAAGATGGTACAAGGCCACGGATTGGGCTTGGTTGAGATGCTCACTGATAACATAGAGGTCTTCGTAGATGCGCCCCTTGGGGAAGGGAGCTTTCTCAAGAAGTTCTTTCCGATAGAGTTTCCCACAAGCAGAGACCGTTACAAGGTCTCCATAAAGCATCTCAGTCAGAGCCTTTGCCTTGTCATAGACCTTAACTTGGTCTAAATCAAGCTGATCCAAGTGAAAATTTTGAAAACGATGATAGTGAGCTGTTGGCTCTACTTTGCCACTCACCATATCTGCTTGGGTACGACTTTGTAGCTCTGCTAGCAGTTCCAAGGCGCAGGGTTCCAGATAGTCGTCTGGATCTAGGAAAGTAATCCAGTCACCCTTGGCTTTCAAGACCCCATAGTTCCGAGCATCAGACAAGCCACCGTTGACCTTATGGTAGCTAGTCACCCAATCATATTGCTGGGCATACTGGTCACACAAGTGTCCTGAGCCATCACTCGAGCCGTCATCAATCAAGAGGACTTCCATATCCTTGTAAGTCTGATGTTCCAAACTCTCCATGGCATAATGAAGGTAGTCCTCCACATTATAAACAGGCACAATTACCGAAATCATATTTTCTTTTCTTTCTCTTACTTAGTTTTACAGTTTAAATCTCAAATGAACTTCTATCTGGAAGCAGTTGATCCATAGCCTTGATAAAGTCTGTCATCACCTGCTCCTCGTCTTGAATGTTAAATCCATCATTGATACACATAATTTGGTATTTGCCAGAATTTAGTATCTTCCAAAAATCTGGTCCGGCATTATCCAAAGAAAAGAGTCCTCCCAACTTAGGATTTCCGATAGCGTATTTACCACTGGCAATCTGCCAATACTTAAAGAGCCAAACATTGGTATCAGAAGGATTTCTAAAGCGACTAGCCGAGGTTCTTTCCAAGACAGCTTTTTCCTTTTCCCATACCAAGTTCATCGTTGATCTTAGTAGAGGATAGGGCAGATGACTCTCCCAGAAACCACAGATAAACTGACTATTTCTGTATAGTAGCGACTTAACGATACTTTTTAATCCCTGCTTTGGATCAAAGAATTGGCCATTCTTCAAAATTTCATTTCGACTGAAATAGCTAGTGACAATCTCCATGTCATTTACCTGAAAATTCCCCGTTCCATATCGCTCAGGAATAATCGGTGAAAGAGCCGTATTATATTTGGGTAAACCATCCTCTGAGAAAAAATCTGTCGGCTCGACTGGAGCTGTCAAATACATATCGTCATTAAAAAAAACAAAATGCTCAGAGAGACCAGGGATTCGATGGATGTTACTTTCGATAGGATTGGCAGAAAAAACTGGCAGGTAGTCATTACAGATAATCTCTGTATGATCTACCAACACCAATTTTTCACTATTTATATCTAACCAGCTTGGCTTTTGCTGGTCGGTCACGAGGTAGACCTTATTAACCCATGGTGCAAACTTTTCAACCCCTCTAAACCAGTATTTAAAAGTTCCCCAATCACGGTAGGCTTTCACAGAATTCATGCTGTTTTTAGAAGTATCCACAGCTCCAGAATATTTAGCTTTCTTGGCTTGCCAAATTGGATCTCCACCATCAACCCAAGTAACAACAAAATCTATTTTATTCATAACTAATCTTTTCTATCTGTTTTATACAACTCCGAGAAGTTCTTGATGTAACTCTCCAAAGAAAACAGCTCTTTTTGTCTCTGATATCCTACTCGCCCAAATTTTTCTCTTTTTTCAGAACTATCTAGTAAGAGAGAAATGGCATTAGAAAGTTCTTGAGGACGATTTGGTTTGACTAAGCAACCACTTTTGTCATCTACTACCATTTCAGCTATTCCCCCATTGTTATAACCAACAACTGGTTTTGAACAAGCCATGGCTTCTAGGACTACTGTAGGTAGGGAATCAGGTTTTATACTTGGTAAGACAAAGATATCAAACATATTATAAAGTTCAGAAGTCTTATCGTAGTAATCAATACGATGAATTTGTGACACAACAGATGAAGAAGCTATTCTCTTATCTAGTTCTTCTAAGCGCCATTCTTCACCAGGAAAAACACCTCCAGCCAGGAAAGCCACCGCTTGCTCATTCTTTTCCAAAAGTGGCTCGACTGCTTCTATGAAATCATTTTGTCCTTTAATAGCATTGACCCGACCAATCATGCCAATCACAAGTGCATCTTGCGCAATGTCAAATTTTTCACGAATAGAAGACGCATCCATTGGATAATAGACAGCATTATCGACACCGTTATAAATCACTTCCACTTGGCTATCTTTGATAAAGGGAGACTGCTTGATATGATTAGCGACCGCTTGGGACACCGTCACAATCTTGTCTGCATATCGTCCCATGAGCATATTGATAAAGTCAGAAATAGCTTTGGGTTTGACGATAATCTCATGAACATGCCAAATCAAAGGCAGCTTGAGCTTGCGTTTCAAATAGATGCCCTCCAAAACAGCCGCTGTATTATTGTGAACCATATCTATACTGTGTTCTCGAGCATAGAGGGCGATTTGCTTAGCATAGAAATTATAAGAGCGAATATAGTCGGCAATGCCTTTAGGATTAAAGTATTTTCTACGTAAAATCGGATAATCCAACACGCTGACCTTAGCTCCAACTTGGCGCAAAGCCTCGACTAAAACACCGTCATTTGGCAAGATGACGTGAGCTTCAAATTCTTTGGAATCCAATCCTTTTATCAATTCCAATAAAACCTTATCTGCTCCATACATTTCTGCACCAGCATGCAAGTATAAAATCCGTTTCATTCCCTATCCTTTAAACACTTCTTCATAATCTGACACAATCTTTTCCCATGTGAAAGCTGAGATAATTCTTTGGCTTGACTTGAAATCCAAGTCAGCTATCACTACCTGATCAAATCCCTCTACTTCCTCAATGACGCGTGCCAACTCATCTTTTTTCCAATAAATGGCCCCGTCTTCACCAACCTCACGGTTAAAACCAACATCTAGCAACAAATTTAGTTTTGTGGATGCTAAAGCTTCCAGTAGAGAAGGGTTGGTTCCTCCAACCTCATGCCCATGGAAATAGGCAAAGGCATTTTCACGGATGTACTTGAGCAACTCTTGGTCATAGACAGTACCGACAAATTTGACCCTAGGATCTTTGTCAAAACCAGTATCCCGTAACAACTGGTCGTAAAATTTATTATGCTCCACATTTGTGATGAGAACAAAGTCCTTTTTGGACTTGGACTTGATAAATTCACGAATCATGGCTTCGTAGTTATTTTCAGGAACAAATCGTCCCACTACTAGATAATAGCCATTTTCGCTAACTTCTTTTTCCTTATACCAATCTCGAACTTTGGCATCTTCTGCTTTCAGGATTGAAGGAGCTGTATCTGTCCCATAGGCAATATAGGTGGTTTTTGGTTGGTACTGCTTATAATCCTCTTGGATATATTTTTCAATGTTTTTACTGTCACAGACCAGTAAATCTGCATGTTTGACCATGAGCTGCTCTGAAAATTTCCAGTACTTACGAACTGGAAGGCTCCATTTTGCTCGCAACCATTCATGACCATCAGGATTCACCAGCAAAGAGCCACCAATCGCACGAATTTTTTTCTTAAGTCCAGAAATAAAAGGACCGATGCGACAAGCTAGAATGTAAAAAATGGGAGCCTCGTCCTTGTTCTCCTTAGCCAATTCAATAGCCTTGTTGACCGCTGCAATATCGTAAGCGATGGCGCGGGCCGGGCCGATATTGGGTACATCGATGTTGAAGCAAATGGCTCCATTGTGCTCAAACTGGTCTTCCGTAATGCCAGACTTAGCAGAATTTTCACGCATACAAGCAACATAGTATTGTATGTTGCTGTCTTTTTGATATTCGGTTAATTTTTCAACAAAGGTTTCAAATCCTCCATACTTAGCAGGAATCCCCTTTGAACCAATAATATAAACTGACTGTTTCATTTCTCTCCTAACAGGACTGAAGGGCAGAAATTACTTCGCCCCATCTCTCATAAATACAACTTTAACGGTCTTTAACAATATTTCAATATCTTTCCAAATAGTCCAATCATCAATATAGGCCACATCTAATTTAACAACTTCATTGAAATCCTTGATCTCACTTCGCCCGCTGACTTGCCACAAGCCTGTTATCCCAGGTTTAAAACTCAATCGACGTTTTTGTTCAGGAGTATATTTCTCATACTCATCCACTGTTGGGGGACGGGTTCCGACCAGACTCATATCTCCCATTAAAACATTCCAAAACTGCGGTAACTCATCTAGGCTGGTCTTACGAATAAAGCGACCAATTGGAGTGATACGAGGATCATCATCGACCTTAAACATGCCCCCCTGCATAGTATTTTGCGCCAAAAGTTCTTGTTTCCGCTGCTCAGCATTCACGCACATAGATCTAAATTTATAGAAAGTGAAATGTCGACCATTTTTTCCAATACGCGTTTGAGAAAAAATCGCTGGCCCACCATCTTGTCGAATCATCGGAACCAAAACAATGCTCACCAAACCACAAATAATCAAGCCGACAATCGAACCGACAATATCAATGAACCGTTTAGCAATGACATGACTGGTCTTATAAAATTTTGTAGAAAACGTGATAACATTCAGCCCTGCCATCCCACGAATCTTTTTATCACTACCTAGATAGTTATTAAAAGCATTCAGATTAACTGTAACATCAATTCCCATTGTCTCAAAAAGTGAGATAAACTCCCCGATGTCGTACTCTTCACTTGGTAGATTGATAAAGACCTCATCGACAACTTCATGAGTAGCAAAGTCTAAGATATTCTCAGCAGGTACAACCGTTAAGGATTGATGCTGAAAATCAGGCTGGTCTAAAACACTGACTGCCACCAAGTTCCAAAAAATTTCTCCCGACTCTATCAGCCTATCGATGACTTTTTCAACCCTAGAGGTCGCTGTTATCAAGAATATCTTCTTACTCCCCTTGAGATTTGGAAAGATGCTTTTTCTATAGCGTTTAATGCATAGATTCAACAAATACAACAGAATAGAGTGTATTGTCAAAAAATAAATCATTCCTCGTCTAGAGATACTAAAACGATCTTCTAAGAAAAAATTCGAAATACTGATAGCTAAAGCAAAGAACACGATATACTTTGTCGTGTTGATAAACTCTGCTAAATAACCCCTTTTAAAAAAATCATGCCCATAATCACTGATATAAAAAATAAAAAAATGAAGAATGAACAAGATAATAACAGAAGTATTTACAATCTCTGTTTCCTTAACAAAACTAAGTAAATAAGCTAATAAAATGACAAGAAAACTCTGGATTGTCGCCAAAGTAATCTTCAATCCCTTTTCTTCCATAATATCTTCCCTAAACTATTTATTATTTTTTGCCATAATTCCCATAGTTTCCATATGCTCCATAGGAGCCATATTTTTCAACTGAAGTATTGAGTTTATTAAGCACAATTCCTAAGAATGGTTTGCCTGTTTGTTCGAGTTGTTCTTTAGCTTTTTGGACATCACGACGATTTGTTTCACCAGCAGCAGTTACTAAAACAGAAGCGTCACACTTCTGCGTGATAATCGCTGCATCGATAACAACTCCAATCGGAGCAGTATCTACAACGATGTAGTCAAAGTACTTGCGTAAGGTGTCAATCATGGTCGCAAAATTTTCACTTTGTAACAAAGCTGTTGGGTTTGGTGATACAGAGCCCGCTTGAATGACAAACAAATTTTCAACATTGGTTTCACATAAACCTTGTGATAGGTCTGTTGTACCTGACAAAAACTCTGTTAGACCTGTAATTTTTTCCCGTGATTTAAAGACACCTGACATGACTGAATTACGGATATCCGCATCAATCAACAGCGTCTTATAGCCCGCACGAGCGAAAGCCCAAGCAATATTGGTAGAAGTTGTTGATTTTCCTTCTCCTGGTTTGACAGAGGTAATGGAAATCACTTTCAAGTTATTCCCACTCAATTGAATATTGGTGCGAAGGGCATTGTAGTATTCTTCTGCTTTTCTTGCCAAATCTAATTTTTTTTGTGCAATTTCTAACGTTGGCATTTTTCTCTCCTATTTCAATTTATCCAAATTTGGAACTACTCCCAATAGTGCTATTTGCATCACGTCCTCAATATCTTCTGGACGTTTCACTCGTGTATCCAAGAGCTCAACTAGGAGAACTGTGACAACCATTACAACCGCCCCCGCAAGGAATCCAACCAGGGTATTGCGACGAATATTTGGTGAAGATGGCGATGTTGCAGGGCGTGCTTCTTCAAGCGTTGTCACATCCGAAACGCGAGTGACGCTGATAATCTTTTGAGCCGCAACCTCTCTCAAAGAGTTGGCGATACGGCTAGCTTCCTCAGGTGCACGGTCTGTAACAGAAATAGATACAATACGCGTATCCACTGGAACTGTTACCTTGATTTTACTAGCTAGACCTTTTGGAGGGAGTTCTAGTTTCAAATCAGTCGCAACCTTCTCTAAAACGTCTTGCGAGAGAATGATTTCGCGATAGTCTTTTACCAAATAAGATCCTGCTTGCAAGTCTTGGTTAGTCAAGCCAGGCTTATCTCCCTGATTGCGATTGACCACATAAATTCGGGTCGTACTCGTAAACTCCGGCTTCACAATAAAACTACTGTAGGCAAATGCTACTGTCCCTGTCACGAATGCTACCAAAGCAATTAACAATTTTCGTTTCCAAAGGATTTTAAGTAAGTGAAATACATCGATTTCCATCATATTTTGTTCTTTCATTTTTTCTCCTAAATCAATTGATCCATTATTATTTTTCGGGGATTATCCTTAAAAAGTTCCTTAGCCTTATCTTCACTGTATTTTTTGGCAATGATATCATAGGCTTCCTCCATATGAGGAGGTCTGTGATCCAAGTTGTGCATATCACTTGCTATCACGTGAACCAGATCTCGTTCCAAGAAATACTGGGCTCTCTTTTTCATAAATTTATAGGTTTCTCCGAAGAGTTTTGGTTTCAAAACATGAGAACTATTGACCTGAGTATAACATCCCATATCAATCAGCTCTCGCACGCGCTTTTCATTGTTTTCCAAAGCATCGTAACGTTCAATGTGGGCAATGACGGGTGTAATGCCTAGCATTAGAATATCACTCAATCCCTTATGCATATCTCGATAAGCTGTATTCATACTAAACTCAATCAAAGCATAGCGACTATCGTTAAGGGTTGGGATTAATTTCTTTTCTAACTTCTCAACAACATCTGGCGTATAGTAGATTTCTGCCCCATAGGCAATGATTAGGTCATCAGCAACTTCCTTAGCCATTTCTCGTACCTTCAGAAAGTTGGTTGCGATTTTTTCTTCAGAAGTTTCAAACATTCCTTTTCGTCTATGCGATGTTGAAACGATTGTCCGCACTCCTTGACTATAGGCCTCTCTAAGAAGTTTTTTACTCTCCTCTATCGACTTTGGACCATCGTCCACATCAAAAACGATGTGCGAATGGATATCTATCATGCTACTTGCCCTCCATCACATCATTGATAGCAGCTTTGGCAGCGGCCAAGCTACTTTCATCAATTTCCATCATGTAGAGGTTACTATCTGGCATAGCGTATGAAGGAAGATCCGTGCGTCCAGTTCCCTTCAAGTCTTGAGAGTTGACTTTGTAATTCCCGCCACTCTCCAATTGAGTATTAACCAGATCCATCATGGTTTCCAAAGGCATATTGGTCTGAAGAGAATCTTGCAATCCTTGGATGATGTTATCGTAGTTTTTTAAAGCCTCAGTTGACGTCAACTTCTGAATAATAGCTACAATAACCTTTTGTTGGTTCCGACCACGATCTCGATCTCCATCTGCTAGAGAGTAGCGCTCACGGACAAAACCAAGAGCTTGCTCAGAGTCTAAATGAACATTCCCAACAGGGAAATGGTACTTGCCATGCAAAGAAGTGAAATCCTGATCATTATAGACATCAACACCACCTAAAAGGTCAATCAACTTCAAGAAAGAAGTGAAGTTCAAGCGAACATAGTAGTTAATATCCACCCCATAGAGATTTTCCAAAGTATGAATCGACGAGTCCACTCCATAGATTCCAGCGTGGGTCAATTTATCCTTTTGATTATTTCCCCCATCCGCAATCGGAACATAGGAATCTCTAGGCGTTGTAGTCAGAAGGATTTTCTTGGTATCTCGGTTCACAGTCATTAGAATATTCACATCCGAACGCGAAACGGAACTAATCGGACCATAGGTATCAATACCACTCACATAAATATTGAAAGCTTTATTCTTCGATACCTTTGGTGCCGCAACATCCTTAGTTAATTGTTTTGTATAGATTTTTTTGATTTTTGAAGCATAATCTGGATACTCTGCTTCAATGATATTTTCAAAGACACTATTTAAGACAATTGCTTTCGTTTCGCCAGAAAGCAGACTCTTATAAGCTGCTAGATAAGAAGTACTCTGTTCAACTGTCAAGTCTTTACTCTGTGTCGTCTTAATATCCGCCACCAACTTTTGGATATTATCATTATCTGTTTCAGTCGGACCTGTTACACTATCCAACTGGGTCACATTATTGATTTCACTATCTTTCAAAACGACCACACTCATCGAATACTCTGAGTAGTTTGAGGTCGCATTGATATGATTGGTAAAACCGACAAACTGTTGCAAAGCATAGAGAGAAACGGAGCTAACTACGATAGCAAGTGTCAAAAAGAAAACCGTAAACTTCTCGGCTTTTTTATACACTATCAGAAGGATTGCAATTACAGCAGAAATAAAAATAAGAACCGCCGTAAGGATATTGAGGTACCGAAAAGCTAAGATATTATGTTTAAAAATTAAGAACAGCAAAAAACCACTCAATAATAAATAAATGGTTGCTAAAACTATATTAATATTTCGTTTCACATTCCCTAAACGAGCTCTCTTTGAACGTCTACTCATGATAATCCCCTATACACGTTAATAGTTATAAATATTATATCACAATCATGATGGAAATTCCATCCATCCTTGCTATTTTCAGCGTTTTCATTCGCTTTTGTTCTCTTAAGTTGCTCTAAAATATAAGCAAAGTTCCAAATGCCATTCTGCACAAAAAGACAAGGCGCTCAGGGGCAACCTTGTCTGTAATCTTATTTTACGTGGTTTTCAAACTCTTTTTGGCTCTTTTCGATAGCTTTTTTACTTTCTTCTTCCCACTTAGCCTTGGCTTCATCAAATTGTTTCTTGGTAACAGGGTCTTTTTGTAATCTCATGTACTTATAATTATTTCCGTCACCCTTGATTCCCACTAGGGAGTAGGCACGTGTAAACGGAGTTACTTTGGTTACAGAGGCTGTACCACCATTTGACATAGCAGACATAACTAGAGAATTGTCAATCATCCAAGCTTGAGCTTCAGCGTATTTTTCATAACGCTTAGCGACATCTTTATTCTCAGCATCTGCTTCTTTTAGAAGTTTCGTATAGATATCGAGCCCCAAACTCTTAATGAGCTCTTGGTCTTCCTTGGCATCAAGACCAAAAATCTTGAGATAGAAGCCAGTTTCAGCATTGAAGGGATCTAGATAAGTTGATGGATCCTGGTAATCACCAACCCAACCATCAAAGTTTAGGTCGTAGTCACGAGCTGCTGGATTTGGTGCTAGGAAGGCAACATTTCCAAAGTCATCTGTAGAAAGCTGTTGAACATCAATGACGATATTGTCAGAACCTAGTACTGTTTCAAGGGTTTGTTTGACCGAGTTCATACCAGAGACCGCATTTTTATTCGTCTGATCAACAGGGACATCCAAATGGATTGGGAAAGTCACGCCTTGGGCTTCCAATTCCTTTTTAGCTTCCGCAAATTTTGCTTGGGCCTTTTCCTTGTTAAAGTAGGCATCTTGAGCATCTGCCAAATTGATACCTGACCACTCAGTTCCGTAGTTCACAAGCTTAGAAGCTGTTACTTCTCCAAAGGTCTTATCTCCCACCTGGACAAATGTTGGAGGAACTAGAGTATTACGAAGGGTTTTACTCGCTGCTTCTTCACCGTTAGATTGAGCAGAGTAGGCTGTTCGATCAATACCAAAGTTGATAGCCTGACGGAAATTTTTATTTAAGATAGCTGTTTGAGCTGATTTCTTTTGTTCATCCGTTGTTTTAGCGGTATGATTATAGGTTTTGCGGTTGACGTTAAAGTTAAAGTACCAAGATGTCTTGTCTTGCAAGCTATAAACGATATTGTCTTGGTATTTTTCTTTTGTCTTAGCATAGTTCGAACTATTTGGATAGACTCCTGCAATCGAGTAAGCACCACTTTCAAAGTTTCGAATGGTCATCTCCTGATCTGACCCATCAAAGTAAGCTAACTTAACTTTTTCAATGGTTACTTTGTCATGGTCATAATAGTGTGGATTCTTCACATATTCAATCGAAGATTTTGATGTAAAATCTTTTAACAGATAGGGACCATTATAAAGGATACTGTCTGGTGTCAAGGTACCAAAATCTTTATCCTTTGATTTCAAGAACTCTTCGTTGACTGGGAAAAGAATACTATTGGTTGTCTTAGAGTTCCAATAAGGTTCTGGTCGTGTCAAAGTGTACTCAACCGTATAGTCATCCAAGGCTTTGACACCAACAGTTGAAAAGTCATTGGTCACACCCGTCACATAGTCATTCAATCCCTTGATTGAATTTTGGATCAGATCCATAGCTTGCCCCTTGTTGTCCGCAGCATATTTGATCCCAGTGACAAAATCCTGAGCTTTGACTGAAGCATATTCCTCACCGTCAGCCGTATACCACTTGGCATCTTTTCTAAGCTTGTAGGTATAGGTCAAACCATCTGATGAAACAAACCAATCCTCCGCAAGAGCAGGTACGAGGTTTCCATAGCTGTCATTTTCTAACAAACCATCTACAAGATTGGTAATAACGGCAGTGTTATCTGCATAATAATCTAGAAGATAGTTAAAAGTTGTCGGATTCGCACTAAATGTTGATGAATAAGTGCTAGTATCTGTGTTGGACTGTCCACATGCCGAGAGCAAAATCCCTGTCGCTAAGACAAGGCCTGTCCCGATTAGTCTTTTTTTCAGTTTAATCATCATCCACTCCTTTATGTCACTTTTTATAACATAACCATATTTTATCAAATTTATTCAAAAATGTAAAGTTACTGCTTTTATGACAACTGGTGTCTCAAAACAAAAAAGGAAGCACAGTTTCCTGCAACTTCCTTTTCTGTTTATAGATTACTTGACGTGTTTTTCAAGTTCTTTTTGGTATTTGGCATTTGTTTCGATTTTTTCTTGTTGCCATTTCTTGAAGGCTTCTTCGTATTCTTTTGCAGTTACAACGTCATTTTGCAACTCCAATCCTTTGAATACAAATGGGTCTCCCTTGATCCCGACTTGAGAGTATGCTTTTGTGAATGGTACAGTACGGCTAACCGTTGGAGAACCACCTGAAGAAGCAACTGGGATCAAGAGCGAACTATCCGATACCCAGGCTTGCGCTTTAGCGTATTTTTCGTAACGCTTATTGAGGTCGCTTGTTTCAGCTGCGGCATCATCCAAGAGTTTCTTGTATTCGTCCAGTCCAACTTGAGCCATCACTTCTGGATCATTTCCGCGCTTGATCCCCAAGTGTTTAAGGGCAGAACCCTTCTTAGCATCAAGAATGTTGAGGTAGGTAGCTGGGTCTTGATAGTCTGGTCCCCAACCAGTTCCATTCAAGTCATAGTCTTTTTGTGCTGGAACCTTAGCTTGAGAAGTAATGCTCAATTTTTCATTATCGGTCATTTGAAGGACATCAACAATGACATTCTCCGTACCAAGTGATGATTCGATAGACTGCTTGAGTGAGTTGGTTTGTTGAACCGCGATTACATCTGTTTGTTCAACCGGGATATCCAAATGGATTGGGAAGGTAACACCCTTGGCTTGCAATTCTTCCTTGGCTTTAGCAAAGGCCGCCTTAGCTTTTTCAGGACTGTAAATCGTATCCTTACCATCTGTAAGGGCTACATCTTTCCATTGATCTCCATAAGAAACCAGCTCTGCTTGTGCCAACTCTCCAAATGTCTTTTCACCTACTTGAACGTAGTCATGAGGTACTAGACTATTACGGATAATTTTATCCGCACCTTCTTCACCATTCAACTGAGCCGTGTAAGAATGACGGTCAAGGGCAAAGTTCAAGGCCTGACGGAAATTCTTGTTGAGAAGAGCTTCTTTTGTTGAAGTTTTTTGAGCCTCGTCTGTTTTAGCTGTTTTATTGTAAGACTGGCGGTTTACGTTAACAGTGAGATAGTAGCTTGTCGCTTCTTGGGGACTGTAGACAATCTTATCTCCGTACTCTTTCTTAGTTGACTCAAAGTTTGAGCTTGTTGGGAAGAGACGAGCTGTTGTATAGGCACCTTGCGTAAAGCTTCGAATCAAGGATTCTTGGTCGGAACCATCATAGAAGGTTAGTTTAATATTGTCAATCTTGACATTGTCCTTGTCCCAATAGTTTGGATTCTTTTCATATTCAATGACTGATTTTGAAGTCAATGATTTCAAAAGGTAAGGACCGTTATAAAGAATACTTGATGGTGTTGGCGCACCGTAGTCGCTCCCTTTAGAATTCAAGAATTCTTCATTAACTGGAAGCATGGTAGCAGTTGTAACCTTAGAATTCCAGAAACTTTCTGGTTTGTTGAGCGTGTATTCTACCGTGTAATCATCAACAGCCTTAACTCCTACAGTAGAGAAATCATTGCTCTCACCACTAACATACTCTGCCAAACCTTTGATAGAATCCTGAATCAAAGAAAGACCATCTGATTTTCCGTCAGCAGCATGTTTAAGCCCAGTAACAAAGTCTTTAGCTTTAACTTCAGCGTATTCTTCTCCATCAGAAGTATACCATTTTACACCCTTACGAAGTTTGTAGGTGTAAGTCAAACCATCCTTTGAAACAGACCAGTCTTCTGCAAGCGATGGAATTAAGTTCCCATACTTATCATTTTCCAAAAGACCATCAACAACGTTTGCTATAACGTCAGAGGTTGAGCTCTTGCTCGTCACACTATAGTCCAAAGAAGATGGATCCATAGCGTAGACATAAGAGAATGTCTTGGGGGCATCAGCCTTCTTTTCACTTTGCCCACAAGCAGTTAACAGTAGGGCTGCACTCAAAACAGCACCTGCTCCTAAGAGCCACTTTTTCGATTTCATAAGTAATCTCCTTAAAGATAGTGTTTTCACCATTATACCCTATTTTTTCATAAAAGCAAGGACTTTCGCCAGATTTTTTAGAAAATTCTAACAAATATTTTTTAAAGGCTTTTCTATATAATTTTTAGTAAAAGAACCTCAAGCATTAAAGGCTTGAGGTTCACTTATTTTAATCCGTTACTTCCACACAGAAAGCATCCCATGGAGCCAAGGTTTGTTTTTCAACTGTTTCTTGAGTCACAGTGTTTTCAATCAAGATTGACTTAACTCTTCCTTCTACTGAAAAGTTTTGTTTTTCATTGGACAAGTTAGCCACAACTAGGAAACGACGGTCACCGTCCTTACGGATATAAGCAAAGACCTTATCAGCTGTATCCAGCAATTCAAAATCAGCTCGAATCAGCCAGCTGTTCTCCTTACGGATTTGAACGAGTTTTTGATAAGTATAGAAAATTGAATCTGGATTTGCCAGTGCTTCTTGAACGTTGATTTCTTCGTAGTTTGGATTAACTGCCAACCAAGGTTGACCTGTTGAGAAGCCAGCATTTTTGCTTTCATCCCACTGCATCGGAGTACGGGCATTGTCACGACCAATAACACGGATACTGTCCATAATTTCTTCCATCGGAACGCCTTTTTCAAGAGCTTCACGCGCATAGTTGAGGGATTCAATATCTTCTACTTGATCCAGTGTTTCAAACGGATAGTTGGTCATTCCAATCTCTTCACCCTGATAAATATAAGGTGTCCCTCTCATGAGATGAAGCAGGATTGCAAAGGCTTTAGCAGGTTTTTCACGGTATTCTTGGTCATTTCCCCAGATAGAGACGATGCGAGGAAGGTCATGGTTGTTCCAGAAGAGGGAATTCCAGCCGTCCTCAACTCCCAGCTCTGTCTGCCATTTGTTGAAAATCTCTTTTAACTTCCCTACATTTAACTCTTTTTGGTAGTGCCACTTAGGTTGCCCTTCCTGATACTGAAGACAGATGTGTTCAAACTGGAAGACCATAGACAATTCTTGTCCTTTTGGATCCGAGTAAAGCTTGGCAATTTCTGGCGTTGCCCCCCAAGTTTCTCCCACTGTCAAGAGATCTTTGTCACCAAAGGTGGCTTGGTTCATCTCCTTGAGATAGGGATGGAGCATGGGACCATTATTGACTACTTTCTCATCAGGAATCTTGCCAATCATATCAATGACATCCATACGGAAACCACCAATTCCTTTATCAATCCAGAAGTTCATCATCTCATAAATTTTCTGGCGCAGTTTTTCATTCTCCCAGTTGAGATCCGGCTGTTTCTTACTGAAAAAGTGGAGATAGTATTGACCCGACTTTTCATCGTATTCCCAAGCAGATCCACTAAAGATAGACTCCAAATCATTAGGCTCATCCCGCCAGATATAGTAGTCACGCTCAGGGCTATCAGGATTCTCACAAGCCTCGACAAACCATGCGTGTTCATCCGAGGTATGATTGACCACCAAGTCCATGATAATTCGGATATCACGCTTCTTAGCTTCTGTGATGAGTTGGTCCATGTCCTCCATGGTCCCGAAAATAGCTGCAATCGCTTGATAATCAGCAATATCGTAGCCATTATCATCCATAGGGCTATCATAAACAGGAGAAAGCCAAATCGCTGTGATTCCTAACTTGGCTAGATAGTCTAACTTACTAGTAATTCCTGGCAAATCGCCAATTCCATCTCCGTTGCTATCCATAAAACTCTTGGGATAGACTTGATAGACTACGGCATTGTGCCACCATTTTTCTTGCATCTTCTTACCTCATTATTTTAATAATCTATAGTCTATGATAGCGCTTTTTCAAACTTTGTGCAAGCGTTTGCCTAATCTTTTTGATTTCTTTTTTGGCTCCGTAGTTTCCTATCTTCCAATTTTTTATTATAATAGAGGTCAGAGGTAAAAAAATGAAAAAACAAGCTTTTAGTTCTGAACAATATTTGAATCTACAGCGCGACCACATTTTGGAGCGCATCAACCAATTTGACGGCAAGCTCTATTTGGAGTTTGGTGGCAAAATGTTAGAAGATTTCCACGCTGCTCGAGTCCTTCCTGGTTATGAGCCTGACAATAAAATCAAGCTCTTGCAAGAATTGAAAGAGCAGGTTGAAGTTGTGATCGCCATTAATGCCAGCAACATCGAGCATTCTAAAGCGCGTGGCGACCTAGGCATTTCTTATGACCAAGAAGTTCTTCGTTTGATTGACAAATTCAATGAGCTGGGAATTTTTGTTGGTTCGGTTGTCATCACACAGTACGCTGGCCAACCTGCTGCAGATGCCTTCCGCAACCAGTTAGATAAAAACGGGATTGATTCCTATCTTCATTATCCAATCAAAGGATACCCGACTGATATGGACCACATCATTTCTCCAGAAGGTATGGGGAAAAACGACTACATCAAAACCAGTCGCAACTTAATTGTCGTAACCGCTCCTGGACCTGGTTCTGGAAAATTGGCCACTTGTATGTCCAATATGTACCACGACCAACTCAATGGCATCAAGTCTGGTTACGCTAAGTTTGAAACCTTCCCAGTTTGGAACCTACCCCTTCATCATCCAGTCAACTTGGCCTATGAGGCTGCCACCGCAGACCTTGATGATGTCAATATGATTGACCCCTTCCATCTCCAAACCTATGGAGAAACCACTGTCAACTACAACCGTGATATCGAAATTTTCCCGGTGCTCAAACGTATGTTGGAGCGCATTCTCGGTGAATCTCCATACGCTTCACCAACAGACATGGGTGTCAACATGGTTGGTTTCGCTATTACTGATGACGAAGCTGCTATCGAAGCTTCAAAACAAGAAATCATCCGTCGCTACTATCAGACTGTTCTTGATTTTAAAGCTGAAAAAGTCGGAGAAACTGCTGTCAAGAAGATTGAACTTCTCATGAACGACCTTGGAATCACACCTGCAGACCGTAAGGTTGCTGTCGCAGCACGTCAAAAGGCGGAAGAAACTGGTGGACCTGCCCTAGCCCTTGAATTGCCAAATGGGGAAATCGTAACTGGTAAAAACTCTGAACTCTTTGGTCCTACAGCTGCTGCCTTGATCAATGCCATCAAAAAATCAGCT
This sequence comes from Streptococcus oralis, assembly GCF_019334565.1. Taxonomy (NCBI): domain Bacteria; kingdom Bacillati; phylum Bacillota; class Bacilli; order Lactobacillales; family Streptococcaceae; genus Streptococcus; species Streptococcus oralis. The sequence goes on from NZ_CP079724.1 coordinate 1,620,037, forward strand.
GACATCGCTAAGGAAGTGAAACTAATCGAGCCTGAAGTCGTCAAACCAATTCAAGGTCTTAAAATCGATCACCTAGGTAGCCGCAATCCTCGCCTTCACTCAAATGAAATTTTGATTGCACTTGCCATCACAGCTATGGAAAATCCTGATGCTGCGCGTGCCATGGAAGAACTTGGGAATCTCAAAGGAAGCGAAGCTCATTCAACCATCATCTTGACCGATGAAGACAAGAACGTCCTTCGCAAACTAGGTATCAACGTAACCTTTGACCCATTCTACCAATACGATCGCTTGTATCGCAAATAAATAAACAAGGCTGGACAAAAACTCAATTTGAGATAAAAATCCAGTAAATCTTTACATAATAAAAAAATCAAACGCATAATACCAAGTGTCCAAAAGACTTGATATTATGCGTTTTTATGATTTTCCATTCTCATTTATTTCAATGAAATTGTCAACTCGACAGAGGCTCCTCCTTGGTCTAGATTGAGCAGGGTCAGACGACCACCGTGCAAGAGAGCTACCTGTTTAGAAAAGGCTAAGCCGATTCCATGATGGGGATTAGCTGAATTGCGGCTTTGGTCACTCTGATAAAAGAGCCGTTCCGCTCCTAGCAGCATCTCCTCTGAAAATGCAGGGCCGTTGTTCCAGATAGCAAAAACCAACTGGTCCTGTTGCACTGATACCATCAGCTTCACTTCCTTTTGGTCCTGATTAGCATGTTCAAGCGCATTCAGTAAAATATTGAGCAAAGCTCGCTTGAGATAGTCCAAATGAATTGACAAAATCAGACTAAGCTCACAATCTTCTTGGAGGTAGAAACGATGGCTTTCCTGTTTGCTGAACAGTGCCCAATCATCCTGTAGATAAGCCAAAAAGTCCCCTAAGGAAAGCTGAATGAACTGATTAGAATCAATCTGAAAAGTCTTAGCGTAATCAATCAAAGAGCCACAATACTCTTCCATCTTGTGACTAGCCTGCAAAATCTCAGCAGCATAGTCTGCCTGTGGATGGCCCAACTGCGCCAATTCCAAGAGCTCAGCGTTCCCTTTAATCACAGTTAGGGGCGTCTTCAAATCGTGCGATGTCGCTGATAGCTGTAAAATCAACTCCTGATTATGCTGCTGCTCTCTTTCTAGAAGACGAGCATTTTCTTGGTGGCTGCTCCGTAAATCGCTATAAACTTCTAGCATTTCCTCAATCCGAAAAAGCTGACTTTGATTTTCTTCTAAAAGCTTCTCGCTCTTTAGCATTTTTATTTCCCTGTCGATTTTTCGGAGCAATTTCAAAATATGATAAAAAGTAATCAGCAGCAAGCTCCCCGCCCAAAAGAACAAGGTGAAAAGAACGTAATCACTTCCTTGCGTAAATTCATAGCCTATAAGCACAAAAATCAAAACATGAAAAAAGACGATTTTTAAACTGGTTGTCCAGACTAGGCTTTTGAAATTTCGGGTTCTAATTGCCATCTATAGCCTACTCCTCTCACTGTTGCGATTGCTTGCAGCCCTTCTTGTTTGCATTTTTGACGAATCTGATATACGTATTCTGAGATGGAGCGAAGCTGTGTTTCTGAGCTTTCTGGATAAAGCAAGGTATGCAGGCGTTCAGCTGAAAAGGTCTGCTTGGGATTGCTAGCTAGTAAATGCAGCAACTTAAACTCTCGCTCTGAAAATTTCAAGACTTTACCAAAATAGGAAACTTCATAGCGCTCTGGATAAAATTGACAAGAAGCAATTTCAGAATATCGCTCCTCCCGTCTTTCCTCCCGCCGAAGATGGGCTCTGACACGCGCCAGCAATTCTTTGGTCCCAAAAGGCTTGACAATATAGTCATCTGCTCCGCGAAAGAGTCCTTCCACCTTGTCCGCCTCTAACTCCTTAGCTGTCAGAAAGATAATTGGACACGAAAGATGTGGACGAATGTAGGAACACAGCTCAAAACCATTAACAGGCTCCATCATCACATCTAGCAGAATCAAATCATATCCTACAAAATCCGTCAGTTCTAGCTCTTCTATCCGATCAAGCGTCGTCACGTCATAAGCATCGAGCTCTAGGACGTTTTTCACCAGCTTTAAAATGCTCCGGTCGTCATCAACCACCAAAATACGATACTGTCTCATGATTTCCATTATAGCATACCTCTAGCGAACATCTCGTTTCAAGGTCAAGAATATAACAGAGCTCCAAATCAAAGCTAGCCAGAACAGCTGTATTCCCAACCCTGATAGATCTATTGAATGCTGAAGCCCTTCATACTCAAAAAGATTTAGCGTAGCCAGATCGGGCAGGTACTTTGCTTCTTTGATAAAAGTTGCCAATAAACGGCTAAGACCAATCAAGAGAGGAAATAGCACCGACACCGGCACAACCCAAGATTGAAAGAGCAAAGCGAGACCAGCAGCTAAAAGAGCCAGAAAAAGATTGCTGAGAAGACCAAAAGAGCTGTAATAGAGGAATTTCCCCAGTAAGGGCCAGCTAAAGTCTAGGTCAAATCGAGCCAGCATAACAAAGAAACAGCTGCCTATCATGACACTGTAGAGAACCAAGAGCAGAACGGCCAGAAAAAGGAATTTCCCAGCCAATCAAGCCTTTCTATTTGATACGGTTAGAAAATTCGTTCGCATCCCAGACTTGACAAACTCCTGGGCAAAATAGAGGGAAGTAAAGATGACGATGACAGGCTGCGCCAGATAGAGGGCATGCAAAACCTCGCTCAGAGCCTTCGTCTGACCAACTGCTGTCTGACTGTAGTCAAGATTCATTAGAAAAAATGGAACAACTACCAGAGCCACCAAGGCTGCACCAAGAGCGAGATAGTAAGAACGGAACTTAATCCATTCACTTTTAAGCAGAGCTATTATCATCAGTATCGCCCTCCTAAATCCGTCTTCAAAAAGCGCAGAGAGGCCATGACGCCGATGATTAGCAACCATACGCTTAGTATCAAGAGTCCTTGCAAGGGATTGTTGGCATATTGGGAAGTCGGCGTTGCAACAAATAACTCTCCTGCGGGCTGTGGCAGATAAGCACCCCAACTCGTATGAGCTGCCAAGTAGTTTCCCAGATTATAGAGCTGGGGCACAAGAAAGAGTAAGGGAAGCAACATCGTCCGCCCAAGCAATCCCAATAAAAAGGACAAGAGACCTAGCAATGCAGTAGCTAGTGCCTTCCATAAAAGATGACTCCAAGCAGCTTGATTAAGTAAAATTGGATGTAGCCCTTCTTTTCCTAAAGCCAAGTGCATGACAATATAGCTCAAATAAATGGATAACAAGCTAATGATGAGTGAAAACAAACCAAAGGTCAATATTTTCCCCATAAGTAGCTTCAAGCGGTTATTACAAGCCAATAGACTGGTTCGCAAGCTATGAGACTGAAATTCCGTTGCTCCCAAAATTCCAGCTAAGATGACTAAAACCATACCACCCATAGAAGCGCCATTAAGACCTAGATATTCAAGCGGATCAATAGCTTCTGCCAGACCGGGAACCGTCTCAGGGGTCGCATCTAAACCGATAGACAGATACTGACGTCCCTCTAGCCATGACACAACAGGTACCAATAACAGCATAAAGACCACACTTACCCTGAAAGCCTTGGTTGATTGGATTTTCAACCACTCTGAATGCAATAAAGACATCGTCTCTTTCATCTTAAACCTCCTCTGTTAATTCGAAGAAGAGCTCTTCTAAACTATCTGTTCCTTGTAATACATCTTCTAGCGTCCCCTGTTCGATAATTTGCCCATGATGAATCAAGACTACATCATCTGTTACCATTTGTACCTCAGACAGGATATGAGAGGATAGAAGGACGGTTTTCCCAAAATCAGCCTGCTGGCGAATGAACCTTCTAAACCACTTAATCCCACTTGGATCCAGTCCATTGGTCGGCTCATCTAATATTAAAAACTGGGGATCACCTAGTAAAGCTACTGCCAACCCCAGGCGCTGCCCCTCTCCTAGAGACAGGCTTGATAAGAAATCCTTTTTCTTATGAGCGATCCCAGTCATATCCAATACCTCATCAATCCGAAACTTCGGAATAGCATTACTTGCAGCAATAATATGCAGATGGTCGTAAACCTTTCTATTTGGCAGACCTCCAATACCGTCAAAAGCTGCACCTACTGTTTTGAGAGGATAAATCATTGACTGATAGGTTTGTCCATCAAAAGTCGCAGTTCCCGCTGTCGCCCGATCTAAGCCCAAGAGAATCCTCAAGGTCGAGCTTTTTCCTGCACCATTATGTCCTAGAAAAGCCGTAATGCGACCACTCCTAGCTGTAAAAGAAATATCCTTTAAAATTTGCTTGTCTCCATATTTTTTAGAAACACGATCAATTTTTACAATATGTTCCATACTGAACTCCTTTATCTTTATTTTCTCCAGTATACCCAATCTAGTTCAGAATTAGTTCAGAGATTAAACAGAAATTTCAGAAAAAGTTGATCCACTTTTCAAAAGTCACCTTAGTTCCACTAGAAAAACTAAACTTTTCTTTCACAAGGTATTCTTCTCTCCATTCTTTCTTTATAATTCTGAGGTTTATGTATAGAGACTTTATTATCATTCTAGTACCAAAAAGTCATTTATCAAACTCCATCAACAGCACCCTTTATGATATAATGAAAGAAGAAAACTGAAAGGAACTACCATGTCAAAAGAAGTTATTGTTGAAAGTTTTGAACTTGACCACACCATTGTTAAAGCACCCTATGTTCGCTTGATTGGGGAAGAAACGGGGCCAAAGGGAGATGTCATCTCCAACTTTGATATTCGCTTGGTGCAACCGAACGAAGACTCAATCCCTACCGCTGGCCTTCACACTATCGAGCACCTCTTGGCCAAACTCATCCGTACTCGAATCGACGGGATGATTGATTGTTCCCCATTTGGTTGCCGTACAGGCTTCCACATGATTATGTGGGGACGCCATACCAGTGCTGAAATTGCTGCTGTTATTAAGGATTCGCTCAAGGAAATTGCTGAAACCACTACTTGGGAAGATGTTCCTGGAACAACCATCGAATCTTGCGGAAACTACAAGGACCACAGCCTCTTTTCTGCTAAAGAATGGGCAAAACTCATCCTGGAACAAGGAATCTCAGATGATGCCTTTGAACGCCATGTCATCTAAACACAAAAGGAACCAGCTTTTAGCTAGTTCCTTCTTTTTTTATTCTCAAAATCTTGAGTTAGGCTTTTTCACGAATGACCAAAACGCCATCTTCCATATCTGCTTCCAGATGTTTGGCATCTAGATGATCCAAGTGGAAATCTGTCACCTTATCACGAATTTGTTGTTCAACCACGCGACGGAGAGGACGAACACCCATAACTTCGTCATAACCTTCTTCTGTGATAAAGTCCTTAGCTGCTTGACTAACTTCCAAATCAATGTCTTTCTTAGCCAAGGTTTGGTTGACTTCCTCCAACATTAAGTCCACAATCTTAGAAAGGTCTTCCTTATTCAAGTGTGAGAACTCGATAACTGCGTTAAAGCGGTTAAGGAACTCTGGACGGAAGAATGGTTTCAAACGATCCATCAACTCTGGTTTATCCGCATCTTCAGTCAAGTTGGCTTCATAGCCAAATCCAGCATTTGATGTTGCGATAATGACAGTGTTCTTGAAGTTCACTGTATTTCCTTGACCATCAGTTAAACGACCATCATCCAAGACTTGGAGGAGAAGGGTAATGACTTGAGGATCAGCCTTTTCAATCTCATCCAAGAGAATGATAGAGTAAGGATTACGACGAACACGTTCTGTCAAGGTATTGCTATTGTCATCATACCCCACATAACCAGCTGTTGTACCGATCAACTTAGATACAGCTGTGCGGTCACTGTATTCAGACATATCCAAACGAATGATAGCATCCTTAGTTCCAAACATATCCAGTGCCAATTGCTTAGCAAGCTCGGTCTTACCAACCCCAGTTGGACCTACAAAGAGGAAGCTACCGATTGGGCGATTTCCTTCATCAAAACCAGCACGGTTACGACGGATAGCACGAGCTACTGCTTCTACTGCCTTATCTTGGCCAATTACCTTGTGTTCCAAGCGATGAGCCATATCTTTCAAACGTTCGATATCTGATGCTCCCATTTGTGACACTGGAATACCTGTCATTCGTTCCACAGATTCAGCCACATCGTTGATGCTTGCAGTCACTTTCATGTCTTCTGTGTGGTTTGCGACTTTTTTCTCTAATTCAGCAATGCGTGTTTTGGCATTGAGAGCTGCTTCAAAGTCTTCTGCCTCAACTGCTTTTTCTTGCTTGTCTTTTTCTGCCTCAATTTCCCGTTCAACAGCATGCACATCTGTTACAGGATGTTGAGCTGCCAAGTGAGCTGCCGTTACATCGACAAGGTCGATAGCCTTATCTGGCAAGCTACGTTGAGGAATGTATTGGATCGAATAATCCACTGCTGCCTTCAAGACCTCGTCTGGCAAGATAACATTGTGATGTTGTTGATAGAGGTCACGAATCCCTTGAAGGATTTTAAAGGTATCCTCTGCTGAAGGAGCATTGACCTTCACTTCGTTGAAACGACGAGCAAGAGCTGCATTTTTCAAGATGGTGTTACGGTATTCATCTTGAGTCGTTGCCCCAATCACTGTCAACTCACCACGAGAGAGAGCTGGCTTGAGAATATCCGCAAGACCTTTAGAACCACTATCACCTCCGATTGAGCCAGCGCCAAGGATTTGGTGAATTTCATCAAAGAAGAGGATAATATTCCCTGCTTCTTTTACTTCATTGATTAGATTTTGAACGTTTTCTTCAAAGCTACCACGGTATTGAGTACCAGCCTCAAGACCTGAGATATCAATAGAAATAATTTCCTTGTTCTTAATGGCAGCCGGAACATCTCCATTCACAATCGCTTGTGCTAGACCTTCGACAACGGCTGTCTTACCAACACCTGCATCTCCGACTAGAACAGGATTATTTTTCGTACGACGTGAGAGGATTTCAGATGTTTCTTGAATTTCCTTGTTTCGTCCGATAACAGGATCCAACTTGCCCTCACGAGCTTCCGCTGTCAAGTTACGACCTAGTTTAGCAAGGATACCGTCTTGTTTCATACCTGAAGCGTGTTGTTGCATTTGTCCATCAACTTCTGCATTTCCTGGCAATTGACCAGTTGCACGATAGTGAGCAAATTCCTCAGGTGTCACTTCACGTCCATTAATCAAGTAGCGACGATTTTCAGAACTATATCCTCGCATACCACCCATCAATTGGTTAAATAAATCATCCATGTTGTTAAAGTTGTTGTTCATATTCTTTACCTCGTTTATTCTTAATTATATGCGATCTCTGATATTGACTATCTTTGACCTTTATTTTAAAAATTTTAGACTAGCTAACTAGCTACCCTACGTATAATTTCTGGTTTTTCTTTCTTAAATAAGCCTTTTATCATCTTCTTTTCAAAATCTGTTAGATTTAACATAGGCCTCACCCCTTTCTAGGGTATCTATCGTACATTTTCAAGAAATAGAATCATTGAAAATGAAGTTTTCTAAGGAATTCATTTTCCTTATGCTCCTACTATATCACATTGGTCAGTAAAAGTCAATAGTTTTTTGACCAAATTTGACTATTTTTTAAAAAATTTTTTGAAGTACAAAAAAGCCCCTAGAAAACGAATTTTCTAGAGACTTTCTCTATCAAGTTTAAGAGAGAAGTAGAATTCTCACTGACCAAGTTTCATGTTTCTTCTACAAAAGCTTAAGCTTTACGTTTTACGAAGAATACCCATCCACTCAATGCCAATACTACAAATCCAATTGCTGAGAAGATAGATGTTGCTTCACCTGTGTTTGGAAGTTCAGCTTTACCTTTATTCTCAGTAGCTGGAGGTGCTGGTTTTGGATCCTCTTTTTGTCCTGGATCAGTTGGTTCTGTTCCTGGAGTTGGATTTGTTCCTGGATTATTTGGCGTTGGATCTGGTGTTGGTGCTGGATCTGGCGTTGTTCCTGGATTATTTGGAGCTGGATTTGGATTTGGTTCTGGTGTTGGTGTTGGAACAGTGTATTTATTTGTAAATACAACTTCTTTACCATCGGCATACGAAACCTTTGCAGTCAAGAGACCTTGACCATCCGCAACTACAGTGACTGTTACAGTGTACTCAGTCTTATCGTATTCAATACCCTCTTCAGTACCAACTTTTTCAACCAAGGTATAAGTATGAGTACCTGCTTCTTCGAATGAACGAACAAAGGCTACTTTACCTTCGGCAGTATTCTTAGCTGTAGCTACAACGGCGCCTTTCTCTTTCAATTCGAAAGTATAAGCGTCAGCCACAAGTTCTTTACCCTCAAGTTTCTTAGTTGCTTCAATCGTAGCTTCTACCGCTGGTGCTTTGAAGCTATTCTTGAAGACATTACCTGCTGGATATTCAACAGCTGCCTTCAAGGCGTTGGTTGCTGCATCTTTGGTTACTTTTACCACCGCAGTCTTTTCTGTGTCGTAAGTAATACCAGTTGCTCCAGCATTCACTTCTTTTACAGTATAAGTATGAACACCTTCTGCATCATAGTTGATTGCTTTAAATGTTACTTTTCCAGCTTGGTTTGATTTTGTATCAAGTAATTCTGTACCTTCATACAATTCAAATTGGAATTCACCATCAACCAAAGCACGACCAGTCAATTCTTTCGTAAACTCAAGTGTTGCTGATGTAGCTGTTGGAGCCGGTGGAACTGGTGCTGTATAAGTGTTAGTGAAGACACGTTCTGTATCCGCATCTTCTACAGTCGCAACCAATTGACCTTGACCGTTATCCGCAACAGTGACGAACACTTCATACGCATTTTGATCATAAGTGATTGTTTTATCGTCACCAGCTTTTTCAGTAATAGTGTAAGCGCAATCGCCTGCTGCTGAGAAAGTGACGTTGAAGACAACTTCTCCTGAGGCAGTATTCTTAGCCGTAGCTACAAGGTCTGAACCTTCTTTCAGTTCAAATGTGTAAGCATCAGCTTCAAGCGCTTTACCTTTCAAGACTTTCTTAGCCTTGATTGTAGCCTGCGCAGGTTCCGCTTTATAGTCATTAACGAAAACTGGTGTTTCACTTGTAACTGTCGCGACAAGTTGACCTGAGCCATTATCTTTGACTTCTACAGTTGCTGAGTGTTCTGTTTTATCATAAGTTACACCAAGTTTATTGCCAGCCTTTTCTGTAATAGTATAGTTATATACTCCTGCTGTTGAATAGCTAATTTCAGAAAAACGAATCAATCCACCAGCAGCATTCTTTGCTGTCGCAACAACCTTATCACCCTCTTTCAGTTCAAACTCAAACTCATCTATCTCTAGCTCTTTACCGTTCAAAACTTTTTTAGCTTCAATAGCAATTTTTGCTGGAGCTGCTTTATATGTGTTGGTGAAGGTTGGGTTGTTACCTGTAACAGTTGCAACAAGTTTTCCTTGCCCGTCATCTGTAACGTTTACTGTCACTTCATGTGTAGCAGTGTCGTATGTCACACCTGCTTCGCTACCTGCTTTTTCTGAGATAGTGTAAGTGTGGTCGCCTGCTTCATTGTATTCGATTTCTTTGAAAGTAACAGTACCGTCTGTAGCGTTTTTAGCTGTCGCAACGACTTTGTCACCTTCTTTAAGCTCGAATTCGTATTTATCAGCTTCAAGCTCTTTACCGTTCAAGACTTTAGTAGCTTTGATAATTTCTTTTGCTGGAGTTGCTTTATAGGTGTTAGTGAAAGTTGGTTCTGCAGATGTGACAGTTGCTGTTAAAACTCCACTTTGGAAAGTTGCTGCTACAGTAACTTCCTTGGCTTCTGTATCAAATGTAACGCCTGCAACTGCTGTTGAAGTGTCCTCTTTGATGATGTAGTGATAAGTTCCCGCGCCTTTTACTTGGAGATTCTCAAAGGTAATCGTCCCATCAGCTTTTGATTTTGCTGTGGCTACTGGATCCTTCAAGTTCTCTGCAGTAAACAAGTTAAAGGTAAACTCATCTGCTTTTGGAAGCTTATCTGCACGTCCTTCTACTACTTTCTTAGCCGTCACATTGAATACAGCTGGAACAGGTTCGTCTTTAAGATGAATAGTAGAACCCGCAGCACCGAGTTTGACTGTATACTCTTTTTCATCTAGTTTATAACCTGCTGGAGCAATCTTCTCTTTGATCTTAAACGTTTTACCTTCCCACTTCTGGTCATAAGTTTTCGTAAGCGCTACTCCTTTTTCATTCGTAGTCACTTCTGTTGTTTCACTTGCATCATCTGCTGCTGTCACAGTATATACCGCACCCGAAACTGGAGCAAGAGTGAAGGCATCAGTCTTATGAATCTTAATTTGATAAGCAGTAGATGCTACAATCGTACCAGAAATCAAAGATGTCGCCTCAGCTGTCATATCAAGTGCTCCCGGACGACTTGTATTCTGTGCTAATTTAGTCCCGTCAGCCAATGACAGAGCAACCCTATTTCCTACTTTACTTCCATCATTAGGAGTTGTTGTGTTATAAGAGACTATATAAGAGGTCGTTCCATCTTTAAAAATGATATCAAATGAAGTATAGTTTTCGTTCCACGAAACGGTATAGTCTTGTCCCTCAGTTAACAAAACTGCATCATCTGGAACAGCAGAAGTCCCAACAGTGATATTTGCCTTATACACTTTTAGAGTCTCAGGAATATACTGTGCAGGAGTGTAACTAGTATCATCATTTGGTATAGTATCATGTAATACAATATTTTGTCCTAAGTCTTGTTTCTCTGTATTTACACGTACACGCCAGGTAGACCATGCATCTCCCTTGCTAACCGAACCAATCTCAGCCAGTTTTGGAGAGTTCCAACTTTCAAGGGCAGCACGACCCCCAATTTTAGCATAATTTTCAGTACCAACTTTGGGACCATCGATTGTTTTTGAGGAATAAATGTGAGTCACTTCTTGCTTCAATGAGGATGAATTAAAGTTTATGCGGGTTTTATTCTGATCCTTTAAGAATCTAAAAGTAACAGAAAAATTCCCTGACACATCCTTTACCTTATCTCCACCAGTTTTCTCTAGGTATTTATCCAAATTTTTCAAGGTGATTTTTGCTTTCCCACCTTGATCAGTACCATTTGAAGTCACTTCAGCTTCTCCAATAGTAACTTTTGTTGTTGGATCAATTAAATCCTGACTCCCCTCATAAACTGCCATAGGAGCAGGTATATCAAAGGTAAAATAATCTCCATTATTCAGATGTTCATTATACTGTTTGAGATCAAAGGTCACGCGAAGCTTATATGCTAAATTCGTACGAAGCGAGAAATCTCCTTCTGAACTCACATTTTGCTTAGTATCTGAAGCATCTAACAGATCAATGCCTGTAATTACTTGTGTTAATTCTTTTGAAACAGGATTATCTGCTTTAACAATGCCTACCAAAACAGATGCTAGCCCTAAAATAGCAAAAGCTAACGCAGAAAATTTAGAAAGCATTTTTAACACTTTGCTTTTCGACATTTCTTCTCCTCTTTTCTATATGAAATTTTTATTTCTAATCTCCCTAAGAGATTACATCATACCATTTTGACAATCCCCATCACTAACTAGAGTTTATCTATTATATTATAACATTTCAATACAATCTATTCAAGTTTAATAACCAGAAAATAGGGTTTTTATAATATTTTACTTTTAAATTTCAACACATTGTCACCATAATGAACAAAATATCTCAGTATTTTTCATATGATATGTAGAAAAAAGCCAATCCTATAGACTGGCTTTCTTATTATTCTAATTGAATCTTAGCTCAATGCGTCATCCATTGAAAGAACTTCGTGGAAGACACGTTGTGTCAATTCAGTTTTTTGTTCTGGAGTGAGGTATTTAGTGTTTACACAGTATCCAGAGATACGTACGATAACGTCTTCACCTGACATGATCTTTTCGTAAACATCGTTCAAGTCCATAACGTTCAAGTTAACGTGTTGTCCACCGTTTTCGAAGTAACCATCAAGGATTGTTACCAAGTTATCAACTTGTTCGTCGCGAGTCTTACCAAGAGCACGTGGAGAAACTTGAGTTGTCAATGAGATACCGTCAGCTGCGTAACCAAAGTCAAGGCTAGCAAGTGAGTTCAAGTTTTGCAACCATCCACCTTTAGCTTTGTTAGATGGGTTAGCACCTGGTGAGAAGAATTCAAGTTTAGACAAGTTCACAGAACCATCTTCGTTGAGGTACACACCTTTGTGGACTGGTGAGTTACCAGTTTGTTTAGAGTAAGCAACGTTAGATGTGATTGTCAAGAGTGATACTGTAGCTTCAGCGTTCTTGTAAAGTTTGTGGCTACGTAGACGAGTTGTATAAGCTTCGATCAACCATTCTGCCAATTCGTTTGAACGTGGGTCATCTTCACCCCAACGTGGGTATTCACCGATTGTTTCGTAATCGTAGATGTATCCATTTTCGTCACGGATTGGTTTAACGGTAGCGTATTTGATAGCTGACAATGTATCAACAGTGTTAGCAAATCCACAGATACCGAATCCCATGTTAGCACGTTGTTTAGTTGGCAAGAAGGCCATTTGAACAGCTTCGTAGTTGTACTTGTCAGTCATGTAGTGGATGATGTTCAAAGCATCTACGTAAGTGTCAGTCAACCAGTCAAGAGATTTTTCGAAGTTGGCTTTAACTGATTCGAATTCAAGAACTTCGTCACGGATAGGATCGATGTCAAATACCTTGTAGTCTTTGTGAACATCGTCGTAACCACCGTTCAAACCAGTAAGAAGGGCTTTAAGAACGTTTACACGAGCACCGAAGTACTGGATGTTGTGACGTTGATCTTCGTTTTCTGGGTCAAGTGGTGACACACAGCATGAGATACAGCTCATTTCACCATATCCGTCTTTAGCCATTGTTGTTACACCTTCGTATTGGATAGAAGAGTGTTTGTGGCTCATGTGCATACAGTAGCGACGGAAGTTGTAAGGCAATTTGTCAGTCCAAAGAACTGTCAAGTTTGGTTCTGGTGAGTTACCGATGTTGTCAAGAGTGTTCAAGAAACGGTAGTCCATCTTAGTAACACGGTGACGACCGTCGTTACCCATACCAGCCATAGAAGTTGTGATGAAGGTTGGGTCACCTGAGTACAATTGGTCATAAGCTTTTGTACGAGCAAATTTAACTGTACGAAGTTTCATAACGAAATCATCAACAAACTCTTGGATTTCTGATTCAGTAAATGTACCACGAGCAAGGTCACGTTCTGCAAAGATGTCCAATACGATTGGAACACGACCTAGAGATGTAGCGGCACCATTAATCACACGGCAGACAGCCATGAAAGCGATGTTAACCCATTGGATTGCTTCTTTCACGTTCATCGCTGGTTTGCGAACATCAACCCCGTAAAGGTCACCTAAGCGAACAACTTGTTGCAATGCTTGGTATTGAAGGTTGATTTCTTCACGAAGACGGATTGTCTCTTCATCGATTTCTTCGATTGAGTTCCAGTCGTTTACTTTTTCTTGCATCAAGTAGTCTGCACCATAAAGAGCAAGACGTGCGTAAACACCGATGATACGTCCACGTGAGTATGCATCTGGAAGACCAGTTACAGTGTGAGCGTGGCGAGCACGACGGATGTTTGAAGTGTAGGCACGGAAGATACCGTCGTTAACTGTTGTTACATATTTAGTAAAGATTTCGTGAACAGCTGGATCTGGTTCGTATCCATTTTCTTTCAAAGTAGTTTCAGCCATACGGATACCACCTTTTGGCATGAAGTTCAATTTGAAGAGTTCATCATTTTGGATACCGAAGATCAATTCGTTTTCTTTGTCGATAAATCCGGCAGGAATATCAGCAATAGATGTTGGACGAGTGTCCATTGGGAAACGAGTTTCTTCGTAGTGAGCCTTAGTTTCTTCTACAATTTTTTTGATGTGAAGTGAACGTTCTGTTGGTCCAGCAAGGAAGCTTTCATCTCCATCATAAGGTGTGTAGTTAGCTTGAACAAAGCGAGAAATACTTGCTTTTTCTTTCCAATCTACGCCTTTGAAGCCTTCCCAAGCTTTATCAAAAATGTCTTGTGCTTCAACAACTGTCTTAACAACCATGTTAATGTCCTCATTTTTCTTTCTAGTAACAGCCATCTGTTACATTCATGAGTCAAGTATACCATACAGTAACCGATTTCAACAAGAGAAAACCGGCATTTTAGACGCTTTCTTTTATAATACAGTCTCTTTTTCGTCCTTATCTGTATTATATTTTTGAAAGTCAGGTTAGACTTTTCCACTTTTTCAGAAAAAAGGGTATAATAAATAGAAAACGACACTAGAAAGGGATTGGAATGCTCATATTTCCATTGATTAATGATCTGTCAAGAAAAATCATCCATATCGACATGGATGCCTTTTTTGCTGCAGTGGAAATGCGAGACAATCCTAAATTAAAAGGAAAACCTGTCATCATTGGAAGCGACCCTAGACAAACTGGCGGACGAGGAGTTGTTTCTACTTGTAGCTACGAGGCACGAGCCTTTGGTATTCACTCTGCCATGAGTTCTAAAGAAGCTTATGAGCGTTGCCCCCAAGCCGTCTTTATCTCCGGGAATTATGAAAAGTATAAGGCAGTTGGACTTGAGATTCGAGCTATTTTTAAACGCTACACTGATTTGATTGAACCCATGAGTATTGACGAAGCCTACTTGGATGTGACAGATAATAAACTCGGTATCAAGTCAGCTGTTAAAATAGCTCGCCTCATCCAACAAGATATCTGGCAGGAGCTACATCTGACTGCTTCTGCAGGCGTCTCTTATAACAAATTCTTAGCTAAAATGGCTAGTGACTATAAAAAACCACATGGTTTGACAGTGATTTTACCTGACCAAGCCCAAGACTTTCTCAAACAAATGGATATTGCTAAATTTCATGGTGTAGGTAAGAAAACAGTAGAAAAGCTTCATGAAATGGGCATTTATACTGGTGCAGACTTATTGGACGTCTCAGAAGTTACTTTAATCGATCGCTTTGGCAGACTCGGTTTTGACCTTTATAGAAAAGCTCGTGGTATTCACAATTCTCCAGTCAAGTCCAATCGCATCCGCAAATCAATCGGGAAGGAGAAAACCTATGGTAAAATTCTCCAGGATGAAGAAGATATCAAAAAAGAGCTGACTCTTCTCTCTGAAAAAGTAGCTCACAATCTCAGTAAGCAGGACAAAGCTGGAAAAATCATTATCCTAAAAATACGATATGCTGACTTCTCCACTCTGACTAGACGAAAAAGCCTTCCACAAACAACACAGGACGCTAGTCAGATTTCTCAAACTGCCCTTCAACTCTACGAAGAGCTAGCTGAAAAAGAAAAAGGTGTCCGTTTACTAGGAATTACGGTGACAGGATTTTAAATCCTCGGAGGGAGCATTGGTTTAATCAAATGAGGTTGGAACAAAAGTGTTTCAGCCTCATTCTGTTTTAAAAATAATTCTTAGATCGTGATAGCTAACCACTAAGACAGTCTGAGGTACTATCTTAAATTGCTGACCAACATTCAGCAGACTGTATCAGTATTATTCCCCTTTTAGACTCTAATAATTCCTAATTCAAGAAAGCCTCTTCCTCTTATTCCCTCTCTCTTTTATTAGAAAACTGAATGCTTTTAGGAGTTATAGTTTAGTTTGATGTCCTACCGCATTTGTACAAGGATATATACTTGGACTACAATATTATTTGACAATTTATTAATGAAAAGGAACAGTTGGTTTTAATTAAGTATTAACTCCAACACTTAAAACTAAAAATGTGAGATAGATTTCAAATAGTTCCTAGTTAAAAAACTTTTTCTCATAAGTGTTAGCTGTTGACGCCTTCATTTTTATTTGTTAAACTAGAAAATATAAAAAATACCATCTGGTCGGTTTTTTTAAAAGAAAGGACTTAACATGAAAAAAACTATGCTAGAAAAAACAATCGATTCTATTGAAAAACAAAATCAACGAGTACGTCAACAACAAATACGTCATCACGAAACCATTCAAAAGCAAATAAAAAAGCAAATAAAACTGCAAATAAAACTGTTTGATCGATTATCACAAGGAGAGAGTGGTATCCGACTTTCTCGTTTGGGAGTGAAATGTGGGTATGCTACAATCACTGGTGGGCTCATCACTACTTTGTTTAGTCCTTGGAATGGTTTAGGAATAATGACCATCGGTGGGATTTCAGTTCTCTCAAACTTGTATCACATCAAACGTATAGAAGCAAAATTAAAAAAGTAGAGTGGTTTTCTTAAGAAGGAGGCTTGTTAGACGCTCAAATATTACCTTTTCTTCTTTTTTTGATAAAATAAATTTAATAAAACAGAGAGAAGGAACTCAATGGTCGCAAAAACAGAAAAATCTCAAGCAATGATTGAAAAAATTTTATCAACAGCTTCACAGCTTTTTATTCACAACGGCTATGAAAAAACAAGTGTACAAAACATAGCGCAAACAGCTAGTATTTCAAAAGGAGCCATTTATCACCATTTTCAATCAAAAGATGACATTTTTTTTGCAGTTTTAAAACAGCGTTATCAATTGATGGAAAAGGAATTGCTAGACTGGCTTGAATCCACCAGTCATTTAACTGGAAGAGAACAGCTCAAAGAAATCTTTCAGTTTAGTTTAAAAAGTCAGAAAACTAACTACGAAATGTTGAATCACGCGCCTCTTGATGCAGAGTTCATGCTGACTATTATCCGTTACAATCTGCGTATAGGAACTCCCCTTATTGCAGATATTATAAAAAAAGGAATAGAAGATCAGTCCATTCAACCCATCCCCTTCCCTAATGAAGCGGCCGAGACAATCTTGCTTTTGACTAACTTTTGGGTAGAAGGAAGTATTTTTGAAAATTCTTCCGAAAAAATAGTTGATCGTATCTATTTTTTACAATTTATGCTTCAATCCCTCGGACTAGATATTTTTGATGAATCTTTGATCCAAGAAATTTTAAGTCAATCAAATTAAATACAATCTTTTCGTTTACTTTTAAAGCCGTGGATAAACGTAGGACAAGACGATATAATGATGTAATAAAAAATAAACTAAACGATTATAAAAAAATAGGATAGTTCCCCAAATGTTTTTTTGGCGAACTATCCTATTTTATTTTTAACTTATACAAATAAACGCACAAAACTATAGAGCAACAAGACACTACCGAGTACGATACGGTATTTACCAAAGAGTGTAAAGTCGTGCTTCTTCACATAGCTGGTCAAGAAACGAATGGCAACCATGCTGACCGCAAAGGCAACACCCATAGCAACCAAGAGCAAGAACAGTTGTCCAAAACTCAAGAGTTGACCTGCTTTGATAAATTTGAAAATCTTTAAAGCACTAGCTCCGAACATAACAGGAATTCCGAGATAGAAGGTAAACTCTGTTACGACAGAGCGGCTCGTTCCATTTAACAAACCACCAACAATCGTCGCACCTGAACGGCTCGTTCCTGAGAAAAGAGCGAGGACTTGGAAGAGCCCAATGTAAAGGGCTGTTTTATAAGGCAGCTTGTCAAGCTCTGTTACTGTTGGTTCAATGGCTTGCGCCTTATTTCGTTTTTCAAGGTAGATAAAGGCAACACCATAGATAATCAACATGATTGCAACTGAAACCATGTTATGGAAGTTGGCATCAAACCAATCATCTAATTTAAAAACCAATAGCAAAGGCAAGGTCGCAACGAAGACTTTTGACCACAATTGCCAAGTTCTACGAACTTCTACCTTAGTTTTACCAGGTTTGAAGGGATTAAGCTTATTAAAGTAAATGACCATAACTGCTAAAATGGCACCAAGCTGAATGACAACATTAAACATGGACATGAAGGCTTCATTTTGGTCCTTGTATTGTACAAATTCTTCAACCAAGATCAAGTGGCCAGTACTTGAAATGGGCAACCATTCTGTAATTCCTTCAACAATCCCAAAAAAGATTGACTTCAAAATTTCAATAAAATACATACATTACTCCTTTTTCTGTCCTCTATTATAGCATAATTTCGGATGTTGCGATAGGTTTTTTAGAAGGCGCCGATGCTACCACCGCCACCTCCTCCTGAGAATCCTCCACCTGAACTTCCACTTCCAGAAGATACAGAGTAATTGCTAGCTGTATTTGCGACAGCAGTATATTGCTTGATTTGTGCAGTTGAGGTGTAGAACTGTGAGTGCCAACCATAGGCTACATAAAGATTCAAATCTGGATTTTCAAGCTGAATATGGCGGACTTTCATTAACTTGCTCACCTTCTTGGCATAACCAAAGAGAGTCGCATAGACCAGTAGACGGTTCCAAAGGACGATGCTCTCTAGCTCGGCCTGATCCAGATGAGCGATATCCCGAAGCATATTTTCAAAACTCGTCCAGAGATAGAAGATCTCCGCTCCTTCCTCTGTTAGAACTCCATCGCGATAGGCTCCTCGCGTGGCAAGATAAACCCAGAAACTAGCCCCTAATCCTGTCAATCCTAAAAGTAGAAACGGGATCGAAAAGAAGCCATGTGTTTGCCAACTATAATAAAAGAAAAGCAATCCACCTAGAGCTGTTATAGCTGAACAGACCCGCATCCCGAGAGCAAGGCGGCGTTCCTCACCTGTCAAAGGACGATAATAGCTTGGGATACGAAGTACATGGACCTTATCCTTGACACAAGACTGAATGCGTTGAAGTCTTCCTTCAAAAGAGCGTTTAAGACGCGAGCCTGTTTCTCGGATATGTTTTTCATCTGACTCTTTGGCACCACGGTAAAGGGAAGATGAAACTTGGTAATCAGGGAAGAGCTCTGAAATAGCCAATTCTTTCTTATTTGACAAAGTCATGCGCAGGCATTCCTTCTCAAAATTGGACAAACCCTTTTCACTGATAATGCGCACATAAGGTTCCTCATCCCCTTGGAAAATAGATAAATGGCCTCGATCTACTAAATCCAACAAGGTTGCCTGAATCAAACGTTCAAAAGTAAATTTACCAAACCCTGATTTGTTTAGGGGATTGACTTCCTCTAAGGAGGTTGAATACACTGCTTCTGCTAAAACCATTGGAGGCAAATCCATCGGTGGTTCGTAGAGTCGATGATCTTTTGGAAAGACCTTTTTAATGCTTGTACTCTGACGGAACTTCCTATAGAAGAGAGGAACTAGAAGTAAGAGACTCATAAAAATGACGGGAAATACCCATTTCATCAAAATCTCACTTTGCGCTTTTTCTGTTGCTATATTGCTTTCAATCCGGTTAAAATCGGTTAAACGTTCTTCCTCTAATCCTTGATCTGGAGCTTCTGCAAAAGCACTTCTCGGCCAGTAAGCATGTAATTCGATCTGTCGTTTTCTAGGAAGGTCTTTCATTTTGACATGATAGAGATTATTTACTTTTTCAATACTCGAGTCCCTTAGGAGTTGGCCTGCATGAAAATAGAGTTTCTCTGCTGGAGTATCAGAGCTGACCTTAAACTCAATCTCTTTGATGTCTCCAGTACTATCGGTCAAGGGTTGCCAATTTAGCTCTGCGATATCCTTATATAAGAAGAGAAGGTTTGTTAGTTTCCAGGTAACCGTTACCCGAACAGTATCTCCAGCATATCCAGCATTGTAAATTTTTACCTTGTAACCGTCCTCTTCCTCCATAGTATAGAAGGAAGCATTTTGAACAATTCTTCCATTTTTAGAGACCTGAACGGTCGGATCGGGATCAATGTCAAATCCTTCTGGCATTTTCCCAGCTTTCCCGAGTCCAACTAACTGACCATTATAATCATCTCCAAAGCGGTAGGTAATTGTTTCCTTAAAAATTGCAGTATTATCTGCATGAATATTCAAATCACCCTGATAGGATAAGATATCAAAGTCTACTGCAAAAACCAGGTTCGGTATAAATAATAAATAAGTAAATACCAAAGCCAACAGCCATCTTTTTTTCATAATCGGTTCCCTTTCAATCTTTTTACCATTATATCATTTTTTATAAGTAAAGGCTTACTTGTATTGAAAATCTCACTATTTTTAGATACAATAGAGGGAGTCATTTTTAGACTAGAAATAGGAGAAAACATGAAAAAATTATGCTTATCTATCCTTGCTAGCCTAGCCCTTACCTTAGGACTAGTTAGCCAAGTCCAAGCCGACGAATATTTACGCATCGGGATGGAGGCAGCTTACGCTCCCTTCAACTGGACTCAAGACGACGATAGTAACGGCGCCGTCAAAATCGACGGTACCAACCAATATGCCAACGGCTACGATATTCAAATCGCTAAAAAGATTGCCAAAGACCTTGGTAAGGAACCTTTGGTTGTGAAAACCAAATGGGAAGGACTTGTTCCAGCCCTTACTTCTGGCAAAATCGATATGATCATTGCCGGTATGAGCCCAACCGCTGAACGCAAACAACAAATTGCTTTTTCAAGCAGTTACTATACAAGCGAACCCGTTCTATTGGTAAAAAAGGACTCTGCCTACGCGAATGCCAACTCTTTGGAGGATTTCAGCGGAGCAAAAATCACGTCTCAACAAGGTGTTTATCTTTATGACCTGATTTCCCAAATTCCAGGTGCCAAAAAAGAAACAGCTATGGGTGACTTCGCCCAAATGCGTCAAGCTCTGGAGGCTGGTGTTATTGATGCCTATGTTTCTGAACGACCTGAAGCAATGACCGCTGAGTCTGCTAACGCTAAGTTCAAAATGATCCAACCTCAACCAGGTTTCAAAACTGGCGAAGAAGATACAGCTATTGCTATTGGACTTCGTAAAGATGACAGCCGTATCAGCCAAATCAATGCGAGTATCGAAACCATCTCAAAGGATGAGCAAGTAGCCCTCATGGATCGTATGATCAAAGAGCAACCTGTGGAGTCTACAACAACGGAGGAAGAAAGTAGTTTCTTTAGCCAAGTCGCTAAGATCCTTTCTGAAAACTGGCAACAACTCTTGCGTGGTGCTGGTATCACACTCTTAATCTCCATTATCGGAACCATCACAGGTCTCCTTATCGGACTTGCGATTGGGGTCTTCCGTACCGCTCCACTATCTGAGAACAAGGCAATGTACGCCCTACAGAAACTAGTCGGTTGGATTCTCAATGTCTATATCGAAATCTTCCGTGGTACACCAATGATTGTTCAATCCATGGTTATCTACTATGGAACTGCCCAAGCTTTCGGTATTAACCTTGACCGCACACTAGCCGCTATCTTCATCGTCTCAATCAACACGGGTGCCTACATGACAGAGATCGTTCGTGGTGGTATTCTAGCAGTTGACAAGGGACAATTTGAAGCCGCAACTGCTCTTGGTATGACCCACAATCAAACCATGCGTAAGATTGTCCTACCTCAGGTTGTCCGTAATATTCTACCTGCTACTGGTAATGAGTTTGTCATCAATATCAAAGATACCTCTGTATTGAACGTTATTTCAGTTGTTGAGCTTTATTTCTCAGGAAATACTGTAGCAACACAAACCTATCAATACTTCCAGACCTTTACCATCATCGCCGTGATTTACTTTGTCCTTACCTTTACTGTGACCCGTATCCTACGCTTCATCGAGCGTCGTATGGACATGGATACTTACACTACAGGTGCTAACCAAATGCAAACGGAGGATTTGAAAAAATGACACAACCAATTCTTGAAATCAAACACCTCAAAAAATCATATGGGCAAAACGAAGTGCTAAAAGACATTTCTCTCACCGTCCATAAAGGAGAGGTTATTTCCATCATCGGTAGCTCAGGAAGTGGAAAATCAACCTTCCTTCGTTCAATTAATTTACTCGAAACACCTACAGAGGGAGAGATTCTCTATCGAGGAGAAAATGTCTTAGAAAAAGGCTATAACCTCACCCATTATCGTGAAAAACTCGGTATGGTTTTCCAATCTTTCAATCTCTTTGAAAATCTGAATGTCCTTGAAAATACGATTGTTGCCCAAACGACTGTACTCAAACGCGACCACTCTGAAGCTGAAAAAATTGCCAAAGAGAATCTCGAAAAAGTTGGCATGGGAGAACGTTACTGGCAAGCCAAGCCGAAGCAACTATCAGGTGGTCAGAAACAACGCGTGGCTATCGCCCGCGCGCTCTCCATGAATCCTGATGCCATTCTCTTCGACGAACCAACATCTGCTCTTGACCCTGAAATGGTTGGAGAAGTCCTCAAAATTATGCAGGATTTGGCTCAAGAAGGCTTGACCATGATCGTCGTAACCCACGAAATGGAATTCGCTCGCGATGTCTCTCACCGTGTCATCTTTATGGATAAGGGTGTCATTGCTGAAGAAGGCAGGCCTGAAGAACTCTTTACAAATCCTAAAGAAGACCGGACAAAAGAATTTCTTCAACGCTATCTCAGCTAATAAACAAAGACTGCATAAAGAATGCAGTCTTTTTAATTTGTAATTGTAAAGAAAAGGCAGACTCGATTCAGGAATCTGCCTGTGACCACAGTTTAATCTTCAAATTTTTCATGATTTTTTTCATAGAAATCGATTAAACCAAGAGCTGTTTCAAATGAAATATTTTTAACTTTTGCGCGTCCTTGTGCTAGAGCAATGATAGACATTTCACGCGCATTCGTTTCTTTAGAGATACGGTAGCCTGTGATTTTCTTATCACGAACCCAGCCAACAACTGCTTCTACTTTTTCAAAGTTCGACTTAGCCATGTTCTTCTCCTAAATTATTCTTTACAATACTTAATTGTATACGTTTTTATTTCGTTTGTCAATAAAAAAACATATATTCGTTGCAACTATATTATTCTGCATATTTTTATTTGGCTTTTAAAGCCGATAATATATGAGTTCTTATGTCCTCGACTCCATTAGGATTTGCTGGTAGGAAGATTGTATTATTACCCTCTTTATCTGCAAAATTATTCAACGTATCTAAATACTGGTTCGTTAATAGGATAGACATGATTTGTTCTTCAGTTAGCTCAACATTGGCTCCCTTTAACTCTTGGATAGAATCAGCTAGTCCGTCAACAATTGCTTTACGCTGCTCTGCAATCCCTACACCATGTAGGCGATCTTTTTCTGCTTCAGCTTCTGCTGCGGTCACGATTTTAATCTTATCTGCTTCAGCAAGCTCTTGCGCCGCAACTCTCTTACGTTGAGCCGCGTTAATTTCATTCATTGATTGTTTTACTTCAGCATCAGGTTCAACCTTAGTAATCAGCGTTTTGACAATGATATACCCATATGTAGACATTTCTTCAGCCACTTGTTTTTGAACTTCTAAGGCGATTTCATCCTTCTTCTCAAACAACTCATCTAGGGTTAGCTTTGGTACAGATGAACGCAAAGCATCTTCTATATAGGATTTAATCTGGGCTTCTGGACGCATCAATTTATAATAAGCATCTGTGACATTATTTTCATTCACTCGATACTGAGTTGCCACATTCATCGTTACAAATACATTATCTTGCGTCTTTGTCTCTACAACAATCTCACTTTGCAACAAGCGTAGTTGAACTCTTGCTGCAATCCTATCAATCCCAAAAGGAGCTCGTAAATGAATACCACTATTGCTCAACTTTTGGTATTTACCAAAGCGTTCTATGATAGCGACAGATTGTTGTCGAACCACATACACAGAACTAACCATAATCACTGATGCAATCACCACTAAAAACAATAAAACAAGTAAAATTTGTAAAACCATGGGAATCTCCCCCTTTCGTCACCCTCATTATAGCACCATCATTACCATTACGCAAATAATATGATAATAATTTTATTTTAGCTTAAACTAGCATATTATACAACGTTTCGTTCCCATTCAAATTAATATAAGATGGGTCAAACTTTTCCATTCGATGAATCAAGCCAGCATAATCATGCTTATTGGCAAGAGCTACCCCAATCAATACAGGACCTGTCCCCTTGCTTGCTCGTTTGATATATTCAAAACGAGTGATGTCATCATTTGGCCCTAAAATATCATTTACAAACTCTCGGAGAGCTCCAGGACGTTGTGGAAAATTCACTACAAAGTAATGCTTGATTCCATCGTAAATCAAGGCACGTTCTTCCATCTCCGGCATACGGTTGATATCGTTATTTCCTCCAGAAATGATACAACAAATCGTCTTGCCTTTGATATAGTCTGATAAAACTTCCAAGGCTGCAACACTGGCAGCTCCGGCTGGTTCTGCTACAATACCTTGTTTGGAATAAAGATCAATCAAGGTTTCGGAAATCAATCCCTCGTCCACCCCAATCAGCGTTTCAACATTCTTACGAGTCGCTTCATAGGTTAATTGTCCAACCTTCTGTACGGCTATCCCATCAGCGAACTTATCAATTTCTTTGAGTTTAACTGGTCCCCCAGCTTCAAAGGCAGCTTTCATAGAGCGAGCACCATTAGCTTCTACCCCGATCACTTCAATAGTCGGGTTGGTTTCCTTAATATAAGTAGAAACACCGGCAATCAATCCGCCACCACCTACTGGTACAAGTACTGTATCAAAATCAATAGACTCTTTACGGGCTTCTTCAAGAATTTCATAGGCTACAGTCCCTTGACCAGCCTGAACATGCGCATCATCAAAAGGATCGATGAAGGTGCGGTTTTCTGTCAATGTAAATTCTTGTGCTGCCTTAGCAGAAGCATCAAAGGTATCCCCAACCAACTTGATTGTCACAAACTCTCCACCGAAAAAGCGAACCTGCCCAATCTTTTGTTGCGGTGTTGTAATAGGCATAAAGATCGTTGCAGGAATCTTCATCTCATTACAAGTATAGGCGACACCTTGGGCATGATTTCCCGCAGAGGCACAGACTACACCACGCTCGCGTTCTTCTTTTGACAGTTGAGAAATGGCATAATAGGCTCCACGAATTTTAAAAGAGCGAACTCGTTGCGCATTCTCCTTTTTGAGATAAATCTTTGCTTGGTATTTTTCTGATAAATAATGATCATAT